>CANLGS010000577.1 GCA_947490035.1 Gemmataceae bacterium | reverse complement strand
GGGTAGCCGTGCGCCGCGTCGGCTTCGATGATGTCCAGTTTTTCCGGGACTCCGAGCAGCGTGTAAATCCGCTTCGCCTCGCGGAAGGTCGTCCACGTGCCGCTGATGTCGAAGAAGTCGCGCGTGGAAGCGAGGACGAGCGTCGGCTTCGGGGCGTGCAGGAACACGTAGTCGGCGTGGTCGATGCCGAGCGCGACCTGACCCGTGACGTTCTGCTCCGCGTCCTGCGGGCCGATGGTGTTGAACAGCCGTTCGAGCGTGGTGAGGTAGCACGACGGCGCCGCCGCGACGATACGATCATCGAGCGCCATCAGGTAGGAAGTAAGCGTGCCGCCGCCGGAGCAGCCGGTGCAGCCGAGCTTCTTCGCGTCGATCTCCGGTCGCGACGCGAGGTAATCGAGCGACCGAATCCCGTCCCAGATGCGGTAGCTCGCGGTGCCGCGACCGACGAGGATCGCGCCCACGCCGGCCAGCGTGTGTTCGCTCGTCATCCCTTTGATCGCGGGGTTGCCGAGCTTGTCGAGCAACTGGACGCGCTCGCCCTGACCGATGGGGTCGTACACGAGCGCCGCGATGCCGTTCTTCGCGAGCAGCACCGCGCCGCGCTGCATGTACTCCGCGGCCTTGCCATTTGAACTATGGCCGAGCGGCATCAGCACGCCGGGGAACGGCCCCTTCCCGTCGGGCAGGTACAGGTTCGCGGTGACGTGGTGTTCCGGCCGGCTCTCGTAAATCACCTTCTCGATGGAGTAACCTTCTCGTTTCAGTGTGCCGGTCGTCTTCGCGTTGAGTGGCGTTTTCTCCGGGAACCCACCGAGCGCGTCGATGAACTTCTCGCGCAGCGCCTTCTGCCGCACCGCGACATCCGCGGGCGTCTTCAGTTTCTCGACTTCGGCCTTCCGCGCGGCGAAGTGCGTGTCGCACTCCGCGAGGAGCGCGGTGTGCAACAGCTTCCGCGGCGGCGTCTCGCCCTTGGTGGTCTTGAGAACGGTGAGGTCGTCCGCGGCGCCGAGCGTGCCGGAGAGGAACACGACCGCGAGAAGTGCCAGAGGTCGCATGAGAAATACCAGAAGAAGAGAAGAGTGTTCACCGCGGAGACCGCCGAGGCCGGAGAGAAAACAGGAGAGTTCAAAGGCATTCGGTCTTCAAACTCTCTGGTTTTCTCTCTCCGGTCTCCGCGGTCTCTGCGGTGAATACTCTTACGAACCAAAACTCCACACCTGCACGGCACCGGCCATATCGCCGCCGACGATCCAGTTGCCGTCCGCAGACCACGCGACCGCGCAGATCCAGTCCTTGAACTGCCCGCCGCGGCCCTTGCCGACTTCCGAGACGAGTTTGCCCGTCGTCGTGTCCCACACGCGAACGGTGGTGTCGCGACCGCTGCTTGCGAGGTGCTTGTTGTCGGGGTGCCACGCGAGATCGGTGCCGCCGTCGAGGTGGCCCGGCCCGCACTCGCGCAGAATCTTGCCGCTGGCTGGGTCGAGGATCACGGGCTTGCCGCTCAAGCCGCCGGACTCGCCGCCGCGAAGGATCGCGAGTTGCTTGCCGTCGGGCGAGTAGCTCGCGGAACACGTGTGGTTGCCCTTGAACTCCTTCTCCGCGGACAGGTCTTTGGTCGCGGTGCCGGTGGTCGCGTCCCAGAGCTTCACCGCCGCGTGCCGGCCGCTGTCGAACACCAGCGTGAGGCGTTCGGTGATGCACGCCTGCTTCTGATCCGGCGACAGCGCGACCGCGTAGGCCCAGCCCTTCGCGAGTTGCCACCGCTTCTTCACGGTGCCGGCGGTCGCGTCCCAGATGATGACGTGCCCGCCGTCGTCGCCGGTGATGAGCGCCTTGCCGTCGCGCGACAACTCCATCCCGAGAATCCATTCCTTGTGTTCGGTAAATGTCTTGGAAGGCTTCAGCAACGCGACCTTCGCCTCGTTCGGCGGCGGCACCTTCGCGCCGTTGGATTTGCGCCGGGTCGTGTCCTCGATGGTGCGGGCGTTGAGGAGGACCGGCTCCGTCGCGACGGGAATCTTCGCGGGGATGTCCCAGTAGCAAACCTTGTGGTCGTAGCTCGACGAGATGAGCGTCTTGCCGTCGGGCGTGGCCGCGAGCCGCGAGATAACATTGGCGTGGCCGTCGAGGCGCGCGACCGGTTTGGGCGCGTCGCCGCCGGGCTTGTCGGGCAGTTCCCACAGGAGGATTTCGCCGAGGTTGTTCCCGGCCGCGACGCGGCGCGACGACCCGAGGAACGTGACCGCGGTCACCCAGTCGGCGTCCCACTGGAGGTTCCAGGCTTGCGCGGGCTTCGTGAGATCGGGCATGGGATCGCTCTTGGTAGGTGCCGCTCGGCAAGCGGCACGGCTGCCCAACTCGGAACGCGTCGGGAAGGTCGCTGTGGCGTCAGAACCCGCCTTGCCGCCCGCCTCGGCAAGGTGGGCCTAACAAGATACCGCTTGCCGAGCGGCACGGCTTCGCAACTCGAATCGTCTGAGAGCGTCCGCAACGCCCGCACGCAGGTTAGCCCGTGCCGCTCGGCAAGCGGCACCTACTCAAAGCAGCGAGTCCACCGGCTTCGCGCCCTCTGGGGTCAGCCAGATGGGGCGCACGCCGTGGTGGTGCTTCGCGCGGTGGTTGATGCCGAGCGCGCGGTAGATCGTGGCGAACAGGTCGCCTTCGGTTACGAGGTTGTCTTTCACGGTCTTGCCGTCGGCGTCGGACGCGCCGTACACCTGGCCGCCCTTGATCCCGCCGCCGCTGAGGACGACCGTCCACGCGCTGATGAAGTGGTCGCGACCGGCGCGGTTGTTGATCTGCGGCGTGCGGCCCACTTCGCCCATCCAGATCACCAGCGTGTCTTGCAGTTGCCCGCTGTCCGCGAGGTCTGCGAGGAGCGAACTCCACGCCGGGTCGAGGCCCTGCATGTTGCCCTTGTGAACGACGAAGTTGTCGCCGTGGCTGTCGTAGTTCTCCTGGCCGACTTCCACGAACGGGATGCCGGCTTCGACGAGCTTCTTCGCCATGAAGCACCCGCGACCGATCTCGGTATCGCCGTAGCGGTCCTTCGCCTTCGCCCAATCCTTCGCGGTGTCGAACACGCCCTTCGCGCGGAGCAGGCGCCACGCGCGCTCCTTCGCGGTGCGGTGGCTCTCGAACGGCTCCGCCTTGTGATCCGCCTGGAACTCGTCCTCAACGAGCCGGAACAGGTCGGCGCGCTTCTTGTCGTCTTCGTCCTTGAGGTAGGAGGTCGTGAAGTACGGCATGCGCCCGGTGCGGTCGATGCTGAACGGCTCGTACTTCGGGCCGAGGTAGCCCGAGCCGCCGTTGCCCGTCGAACCCATCCGCACGAACGACGGCAGATCGCTGTCCGGGTTGCCGTTGAACTTCGCGATCACCGCGCCGATTTCCGGGTGCGGCGTGCGCTCGGCCATCTTGTAGCAGGTGTGCATGTGGTAGATGCCGTCCGGGTGGTCCGGCGACTGCGTCTTCAAGCTGCGGATCACCGCGAGCTTGTCCGCTTGCTCCGCCACGCGCGGCAGGTATTCACACACCTGCAGGCCGTTCACCTTCGTCTGAATCGGCCGGAACGGGCCGCCCGTGGTGCGCCCCGGCTTCATGTCGAAGGTATCAATCTGGCTGGCGCCGCCGTTCATCCACAGCAGGATGCACCGCTTCTTGTTCTTGGTCACGGCCTCGGCCGCGGAGCGCGCGTGCGCGAGTCCGCCCCAGTTGGGGAGGATGAGACCCGACCCGGTGACGGCCGCCCCCTTGAGAAACGCCCGCCGGGACAAGTGCGATTGAGCGTGCGACATTTGATTTT
>CANLGS010000576.1 GCA_947490035.1 Gemmataceae bacterium | reverse complement strand
GAACGCCTGCTCGCTGTCCGAGAGGATCCGGCCCGAGAACCAGTCGGCCGTCAGTTCCTTCACGCCGAAGTTCTTGGTGATCGACTCCGCCGCGAACTTGTGCCCGTGTTCGGTTTCGAGCAACTGACCCCACGCCTCGAGGCCGACGCCGGTGCGCGGGTCTTTCTCGCCGAGCAGGTCGCGGGCGAGCTTGCGCACGTCCTCGTTGTCGTTGTTCGCGAGCCGGATGAGTTCGCTCACGGGCAGGTCGCGGGCGTGCGTGCGTGCATAACCCGCGGCGTACTTCCGCGCGTCCGCCGACGGCGAAGCGAACAGTTTCAGCACGGCGTCGTGAAGACCCAACGTGCGGAACGCGGACTGCTCGAACTTCGGGACGTTCTGAAGCAGCCACACCACGAAGTCGTGAATCGCGCGACTCGGCACCGCGACGAGGCGCACGACCCACGCGGGTTCGGTGTTGCGCAGCACTTGCCGGAAGTCGGTCTTCAAAGCGGTCGTGGCGTAATCGCGAACCGCGTCGCACTTGGCGCGTTCGAGGAGCGAGAACAGCGGGCGGTGCGAGCGCTTCCAGGTTTCGCCTTAGGCGCGGTTCTTGAGGTTGGTCGGGTCGGCGGTCTTGTCGTTCCAGCCGAACCGGAAGTTGCTGCGGCCGTACTTCTTCGAGTCGTGGAACAGGATGTGGTTGAACACCCACGTGCCGTTGAGCCGCACGTCGTCGGTGTAGTTGACGAGGAACTCGCACGCGACATCGGGGTAGGTCGCGGGGAGGTGCAAGCCGACGCGCCGGAGGTAGCGCCACGCGCGGCGGGCGCAGTACGCGACGGTCGCGCCGCTGACTTGCTTGCCGTGGGCCGCACCCGCGTGCGCCATGTCCAGGCGAGCCGCAATCGCACCGTAAATCTCGGTGTCGTTCTTCGCTTCGGACTCCTTGAATATCTTCTTGATCGCCTTCCACGGCCCGTACACCAGCGGCACGCGCGCGATGATTCTGAGGAGGTAGTCGCGGGCGAGGCCGTCGTTCGACTCCCACAGCGCGAGGATGACCTCGTGAACCTTCAGCTTGTCCGCGAGCGGCACTTCGGCCTTCGCGTCTTCGAGCGCCTTGAGCGTCTCGACGCGATAGTGCGCCTGCTCCTCCTTCGACTTCTGCCGGTAGCGCCAGTCGCGCAGTTGGGAGAGGAACTTGTCGAACGTGAGCGCGCCGTCGCGGATGGGCGTTTCGGGCGAGGGTATCGGCTGGGTGCAGAGTTGTTCGATGAGCGTGATGAGCCGCGGGTCGCGCGCGTCCCACGCCTTGCGGACATCGTCCAGCGTTAGCACAGCCGCCATCGGAGAGGCTCCTGAATTACTTCCGAGAGCAGACGAGGAGACCGTTTACTACCTGACCTGTGGCGCGGAAGGCGGCCGAAGCGGAAGGTAAAAGGTAAAAGGTAAAAGGTAAAAAGTGAGGAACCGAACCCGCTTCAGGCCTCGGTTTTACCTTTTACCTTTTACCTTTTACCTTTTACCTTTTACCTTTTACCTTTTACCTTTTACCTTTTACCTTTTACATTCCGCTTCGGGCCGCGGTGCTGGAACAGCCTTCCTCGCGTGGTAAGGCAAGGCAAATGCTCGGGTGACGCAACATCACCCTGCTCCAAAGGAGCGAGCTAAACGACTTTTCCCTCGTCTGCATCTCGGAAGTGAGCGAGGTTTTAAACGACGAGTGACGAGAGAGCAAGCAGCGTTGTGAGAATTCGCGCGATTTTGGGTTTTCGCCCTGAAGTCGTTCTTAGGGTGGCGCCCGCGAAGCGCGTGCTGACCCTGGGCTATTGAATGCAACCCCTTCGGGGTAAAGAGAAAGACACTTCGTATCATGTCCACGTCGCGGGGCGCGAACCGCTCGCCTGCGACGGCTCTCATTCACCCGCGCGCCCCAAACCAAGAGCGCGCCCACGAGGGACTTCCGATGGCGAAGAAGATCGACGACATGGCGAAGTTCGCCAAGTTCTGCAAGGACATGGGGTTCATCTACCAGTCGTCCGAAATCTACGGCGGGATCAACGGGTTCTGGGACTACGGGCCGCTGGGCGTGGAGCTGAAGCGGAACATCAAGGAGGCGTGGTGGCAGGACATGGTGCGCAACCCGCCGCCCGGCCCGGACGGTCAAGAAATCCGCATGGTCGGCCTCGACTGCGCCATCATCATGAACCCGAAGGTGTGGGTCGCCAGCGGCCACGTCGGCGGGTTTTCTGACCCCATGCAGGACTGCAAGAAGTGTCAGGGCCGGTTCCGCGCCGATCAGATCGCCGGCGCGCAGTGCCCGCTGAAACCGAGCAAGGCGCCGGGGCAACATGCCGAGTGCCAACTCACTGAAGCCCGCGCGTTTAACCTGATGTTCGAGAGCCATGCCGGGCCGATCGCGTCAGAAGAAAACAAGGTCTATCTCCGCCCGGAGACGGCACAGGGCATCTTCGCGAACTACAAGAACGTCCTCGACTCGACGCGGCTCAAACTGCCGTTCGGAATCGCGCAGGTCGGGAAGGCGTTCCGTAACGAGATCAACCCGCGGAACTTCACCTTCCGGTCGCGCGAGTTCGAGCAGATGGAGATCGAGTTCTTCTGCCACCCGGACGAGTCGCGGAAGTGGTACGAGTACTGGCGCGACCTGCGACGGAACTGGTACAGCACACTCGGCATCAAGAGCGACAACCTCGTCCCGCGCGAACAGGGCAAGGAGGAACTGGCGCACTACTCGGTCGGCACCACCGACATCGAGTACATGTTCCCGTTCTCGGACGAACCGCAGGAGTTGGAGGGCGTCGCGCACCGCGGCTCGTTCGACCTCGAAGCGCACTCGAAGCACAGCGGCAAAGACCTCGGGTACTTCGACGAGGAGGGGTGGAACAACTTGCTCCAGCAGCGTCTCACGCCGTTCAAGGACGACAAGAACCGTTTGCCGGATGAGACCGCGCCGCGCGAGCAAGAGAAGAAGCAATTGGAGAAGGACGAGAAGCCGCGGTTCTCGTTCGTGCCGCACGTGATCGAGCCGAGCGCGGGCGCCGACCGCTTCACGCTCGCGGTGTTGTGCGAGGCGTTCACGGAAGAGGACGTGCCGGACGCGAAGGGCAAGACCGAGAAGCGCGTGGTGATGAAGTTCCACCCGCGGCTCGCGCCGGTCAAGGCCGCGATCTTCCCGCTGGTGAACAAGGACGGCATGGACGAGGAGGCGCGGAAGCTGTACCGCGAGTTGAAGCCGTTCTTCAACGTGGTGTACGACCAGAGCGGCGCGATCGGCCGGCGCTACCGCCGCCAGGACGAGGCCGGCACGCCGTTCTGCATCACCGTGGACGGCGACACCATGAAGGACGGCACGGTCACCATCCGCGACCGCGACACGCTCAAGCAGGAACGCATCCCGAAAGGCGACGTGCGCGCCCGGATCGAGGCGCTGCTCCGACCGGGAGGCTAAAGCCGGCTCGCGCGGCTTCGCAACAGGTGATCGACCAACACCAGCGCAACCATCGCTTCGCCCATCGGCACGAATCGCGGGAGCAGGCAGGGGTCGTGCCGGCCCTTCACGAGAATCTCGGTCGGCTCGCCGGCGCGCGTGACGGTCTTCTGCGCCCGCGGGATGCTGCTGGTCGGCTTGACCGCGACACGGCACACGACCGGCATTCCGCTGGAGATGCCGCCGAGCATCCCGCCGTGCCGGTTCGAGGTGGTGCGCAGCGGTAAGAACCCCTTCCCAACCCCTCCCCTAAGAAGGGAGGGGCTCAAGACAGAAGACGGCGCGCCGTCTTCGGCTGTTGGTTCGGCTCCCCCTCCCTTCT
>CANLGS010000575.1 GCA_947490035.1 Gemmataceae bacterium | reverse complement strand
TGCCCACTGTGAGCGGAGCGAACACACATGGACTTTCCTCTCCCGCCGGTCGGTGAAGGCTTGCTCGAAGTGGAACTGGTGCGCTGGCTGGTGCGCCCCGGCGACGCGATCTCGCGCGGGCAGGCGATGGCCGAGGTGATGTCGGACAAGGCGAGCATGGAGGTGCCGTCGCCGTTCGCGGGGACGATCACCGCGCTGGCCGCCACGCCCGGCACGAAGGTCAAGGTCGGGCAGGTGATCCTGAGCTACAACGCGGTGGGCGACGTGGCGAAGCCCACCCCCCATACCGAAGGAAATGAGGAGCCGACCGTTCTCCCGGTGAACCGCGACCGTGAGGGAGCGGGTGGAGGTGGCACCCGCTCCCTCACGGTCGCGGTTCACCGAGAGAACGGCCACGCCCTCCCGCCCGCGGCGCCGTCGGTGCGGATGCTCGCGCGCAAGCTCGGCGTCGATCTCGCGCACGTTCGCGGCAGCGGGCCGCACGGCCGCATCCTGCTCGATGACCTCACGCCGTATCTCGCGCCGCGGCCCAACCTCGACGCCCGCACCCCGTCCGCGCCGAACAAGACCGACACCTCGAAACTCGACTTCGGCATCGCGGGCACACGGCAAAAACTCATCGGGCTGCGCCGGCGCATCGCCGAACACATGGTCGAGTCGAAGAAGCACATTCCGCACTACTCGTACATCGACGAGTGCGACCTGACCGACGCGGTGAAACTGCGCAACCAACTCCGCGACCCGCTCGCGAAGGTCGGCGTCAAGCTCACCTATCTCGCGTTCTTCGTGAAGGCGGTGGCCCGCGCGCTCAAGGAGGTGCCCATCGTCAACAGCACCTACGACGAGGCCGCGGGCGAAGTGGTGCTGCACAACAAGTACCACATCGGAATCGCGGTCGCGGCGCTCGGCGGGCTGATGGTGCCGGTCGTGAAGGACGCCGACAAGAAAGACCTGGCGACCATCGCGACCGACATCGAGCGGCTGGGCAACGACGCGAAGACCGGCAAGAGTAAGATCGACGACCTGCGCGGCGGCACGTTCACGGTCACGTCGGTGGGCGGCATCGGCGGGCTGATCTCGACGCCGATCATCAACCACCCGGAAGTCGGGATCATGGGCGTGGGTAAGGTGGTGAAGCGCCCGCTGTACGACGCGAACGGCGACCTGAAGCCGACCGACATCGTGTACCTGTCGTTCTCGTTCGACCACCGCGTCGTGGACGGCGCGATCGGCGCCGCGTTCGGCAACACCGTCGTGCGCTACCTGCAAAACGCGGCCGTGCTGCTCCTGCCGGAGACGCTCGGTGGCTGAGCGCGCGGAACCTCTCCCCCCGGCCCCCTCCCCTAAGAAGGGAGGGGGAGTAGATCCGGCTCCCCCTCCCTTCTTAGGGGAGGGGGCCGGGGGGAGAGGTTCTTCTCTCATCGCCGTCGCGCTGTTCACCATCATTGCGGTGTGGCTAGCGCTCACGCCGGGCACCTTCCCCGACTTCTTCATCTACCGCGCCGGCTCCGAGATCGGGCTGCGCGGCGAATCGCCTTACGACATCCCCCGCATCCGCCAACTCGCGTCGGCGGAATACCCCGACGAGAACCCGAACGAAAACAGCTTTGTCAACAACTGCGGGTACTTCCTCCCGCCGATGGCGATACTCGCGTTCGCGCCGTTCGCGGTGCTGCCGTGGAAGGTGGCGAAGGTCGCGTGGGCCATAACGCTCGGCCTCGCCGCGCTCGGCATCACGCGACTGCCTGACCTGCTCCGCAAGCCGGGCGAACCCGTGCCCGCGCAAAGCGTCGTGCGAATGGTCGTGCTGTTCCCGCTCTTGTTGAATCCGGTGGTGCTGGCAATCGCGGCCGTCGGGCAGGTGACGATCGTTTCCGTCGGGTGTGTCGCGGCCGGGCTGTGGTGCTTCTCGCGCAACCGGCCGACGCTCGGCGTGATGCTGTGGGCGGTAGCGTTCGTGAAGCCGCACGTCGCGCTGCCGCTGATCCCGCTCGCGTGGTACCTCGGCGGGTGGAAGCGTGCCGCGGCACTGGTCGCACTCGTCGCGGCGCTGAACCTGTTGGGTGCGACGATTGCCGGCGGGTCGCCGCTGTTCCTGCGCGACTACCTCGACTACCTGCCGACCGGTCACAAGGCGGTGCGGTTCAACCAGGCCAACCTCAACCCGGCGATCACGAGTTGGAACCGGCTGCTCGCGTCGTGCGGCGGACCACTGGTCGAACTGAACGCGGTCACGACCCTCGCGGGCTACCTCGTGTGGGGCGGGCTGGTGCTGGCCCGGTGCGCGCTGACCGGTGCGAAGCCGTCGGCGGCGTGGGCGTGCGCCGCGGCGGTCGCGGGCGCGGTGGTGTGCAGTCAGGTGCTGGCTTACGAACTGCTGATGCTCGCGGTCGCGGTGCCGTGGGTGCGCGACCTGCTCGCGTCCAAGCAGCGAATGTGGGGCTGGGCCGCGGTCGCGCTGCTTGTGGTGCAGACGATCCCGTTCGACAGCACGACCGTGATGTTCGACTACTACCGGCCCGTCGGGGCGATGGCGTTCGCGCTGCTGGTACTGTTGGGGCCAATGTCCGAAGGCGAACCCTTCGCGAAGCATCAGGGGGCCTACGCCCCCCGCTCGCCTTAAAGAGCCTTGATCGTGTTCCCGCGGTCGATGAACACTACGCGCGGTTCGTGCCGGCGGGCCTCCGCGTCTTCGAGTTCGGCGTAGGTCGCGATGATGACCACGTCGCCGGTGTGGATCAGGTGCGCGCCGGCGCCGTTCACGCAGATCACGCCGCTGCCGCGCGGCCCTTCCAGGGCGTAGGTGATGAGCCGCGCGCCGTTGGTCACGTCCCACACGTGAATCTGTTCGTGCGGCAGGATGTCCGCGGCGTCGAGCAGGTTCGCGTCGATGGTCAAGCTGCCCTCGTAATCGACGTTCGTCTCGGTCACCGTCGCGCGGTGCAGCTTCGACTTCATCATGAATCGGCGCATGTTATCTCCAAGCTGTTCGCTCGTGCCATTCTACGCGCGGCGGGTAAGATGTCGTGCGGCCCACTCAACCTCTCTGGAGCTTCCCATGCGAACGGCGTTGCGATTCGGCGTACTGGCGGTCGCGGTGTGCGCCGCGGGGCTGCGCGCGGACGATAAACTCAAACCCGACGAGAAGCCGACCGAGCCGCCGGCGGGCTTCAAGAGCGTCTTCGACGGCAAGAGCCTCGACGGGTGGAAGGCGACCGGCAAGGCGGACGCGTGGGCCGTCGAAGGCGGCGCGATCGTGTGCAAGGGCGGCGGCGGGGGCTGGCTGCTGACCGAGAAGGAGTACGCCAACTTCGAGTTCCGCTGCGAGTACCGCTGGGAGAAAAAGGGCGGCAACAGCGGCGTCGCGCTCCGCACGCCGGTGGAGGGCGACCCGGCTTACAAGGGCATGGAAATTCAACTCATCGACGACGAGGGCTGGCCGGGCAAACTCGCGGACTACCAGCACACCGGCTCCATCTACGACGTGCAACCGGCGAAGGAGGCGAAGAACAAGAAGATCGGCGAGTGGAACACGGTCAAGATCGTGTGCGACGGCCGCAAGGTGACGATCACCCAGAACGACGTGGAGCTGGTGAGCGCGAACCTGGACGACTACAAGGCGAAGTTCGACAAGCACCCCGGCCTGACCCGCGAGAAGGGCCGCGTCGGGTTCCAGAGCTACAACGTCCGCGTCGATTTCCGCAACGTGTGGATCAAAGAGCTGAAGTAGTCTTGGTAGGGTGGGACAAGGCTTTGCGCCGTCCCACCATCTTGGTTTGGGATTTGTGGCGTAGACATTCCTGTCTGTGCGGCT
>CANLGS010000574.1 GCA_947490035.1 Gemmataceae bacterium | reverse complement strand
GGGGCGGTAACACCATGGCTTCCTCTCCATGTTATTCTGAGCCATGATGTTATAGCAAACCTCAAGTCACGCAAATCAGTAGCGTAAGCCCCCCGAGTGCCGTGCAACTCACTTGCGCTGTTCGGCACTCCGGGGGCTTACGCCCCCCGCTCGCCAAGAGGCGTGCATTACTTCACGTCCAGCGCCTTCGCCGCCGTCTCGACTTCGGACAGTTCCACGCCCACGGCCTTCGCCAGCCGGGTGCCGTACTCGGCGTCGGCCGCGTAGAAGTGGGCCACCATTTTCACCTTGATCGCCGGCGCCTTCACCTTGTTCATGTCGCCCGCGAGGTTCTTGATCAGGTTCGTCTTCTCGTCGGCGGTGAACGATTTGTACAGGTCTCCGGCCTGTTTGAAGTTCTGCTCCTTCGCGATCGTCTTCTGTTCGACGCCGCCGGTCAGGGGTGCCTTGCTGTACTCCGCGGCGGGCGTGTCGCGCTTACCGCCGTTCGTGAAGCTCGGCTCGTAGTTCACGTCGCCCTTCGTGTCGCCGAAGTTCATGAACCCGTCCTGGTTGATGTTCGACACCGTCGCCAGCGGGCGGTTGACCGGCAGCATCAGGTAGTTGGTGCCGACGCGATACCGCTGCGTGTCCGGGTAACTGAACAGCCGCCCTTGCAGCATCTTGTCCTCGCTCGGCTCGATGCCCGGCACCACCATGCCCGGCGCGAACGCGGCCTGCTCGGTGAACTGGAAGAAGTTGTCCGGGACGCGGTTGAGCGTCAGCTTGCCGACCTTCACCTCTTCGATGCCCGGCCAAATCTTGGTGTCGTCCAGCGGGTTGAAGTCGAGCTTGTCCAGGTCTTCCGGTTTCATCATCTGGACGCCCAACTCCCAACTCGGGAATTCGCCCTTCTTGATGCTCTCGTACAGGTCTTCGGTCAACCCGCTGTGGTTCTTGGCGCTGGCCGCGGCGGCCTCGTCGGCGGTGTACCGCTTCAACCCCTGCAGCGAGCGCCAGTTGAACTTGACGTAGGTCACCTTGCCCTCGGCGTTGACCAGCTTGAACGCGTGGACGCCGAACCCGTCCATCTGTCGCAGACTCGCCGGGGTGCCCTGGTCGCTGTAGACGAACGTGAGCATGTGGGTCGATTCGGGGATGTTGCTGAAGAAGTCGAAAAACCGCTGCGGTTCCTGCTGGTTGGTGACCGGGCTGGGCTTGAGGCTGTGGACCATGTCCGGGAACTTGATCGCGTCGCGGATGAAGAACACCGGCAGGTTGTTACCGACCAAGTCCCAGTTGCCGTCCTCGGTGTAGAACTTGACCGCGAACCCGCGCGGGTCGCGCAGTTGCTCGGGACTGCCGCCCGGGTGGACAACCGTACTGAACCGGAGGAACACCGGCGTTTTCTTGTCCTTCGCGGCGAACACCTTCGCCTTGGTGTACTTCGAGAGGTCGCCGTAGCTGACGAACTCGCCGTGCGCGCCGACGCCGCGGGCGTGAACGACGCGCTCCGGGATGCGCTCGCGGTCGAAGCGGGCGAGTTTCTGGAGCAGATGGAAGTTATCGAGGGTGACCGGACCGTTCGGACCCGCGGTGCGGGAGTTCTGGTTGTTGCCGACCGGCTGGCCCCCGTCCTCGGTGAGCGGACGAGCGGTGCCGTTCGCCGGCGGCGCGCCGCCCGGCGGTTGCGCGTGGGTGTACGCGACCGCGCCGAGTAGGACGGCGGGGATCACGTAGCGAAGCGCCAAGGAGAGTTGCATTGGTTAACTCTTGGGGTTGAGGCGACAAAACGAACCGCCACCGGAGTCAGGATAGCCAGCGTGTAGCAAATGTTACAGACGATGGTTCCAAGCGAACGAATCGGTATTGGCTATGCGTCCCGGCACCAGATTGCGCGGGTATTGCCAGCAAATGCGGTGCCGCGAGATGCGGCCGGCGAAGAAATGCGTCCGCGTTTGGCGCAAGTCGAGAAGGGACGCGAACCCGTGATTCGACCGGGGCTTGATCCGGGAGTAATCCAGGTGGGAGTGCTACGGCTTCGACATCCCGACGAAACTGCCGTCGTTGTCGCGGGCGAGTGCCCAGAGGAACGCGCCCACGTCCACGCTGTCGAAGAAGAAGCCGATCGCGTTGATGCGCACCTTCGGCTGGCCCGCTAGCGGGCGGTTCCACGTGCGGTCGAGCGTGTCGCGCACGTGCCGGCCCAGGATCGTCCCCTGTTCCGTTTCCGACAGCGGCGGGTTCGCGCGCTCCTGTGCCGCGGTCAGACCGGGGCCGCTCGTCGGCAGGCCGTCGGAGAAGAGGTAGATCGTGTCCAACCCGGTGCCGCGCAGCGCGAACGTCTTCTCGAACGCCGCGTACACGTTCGTGTCGTCCACCGGCTTCACCTTGAGAAGGGCGGCGCTCACGCCCGCCACCGACTTCTCGCCGTCGAACGCCTGCCACTCGCCGCTGCCGAACACCCACTTCGCCGAACTCGAAAACACGATCACCTGATAGTGTTCCAGCGTGGGGATACTGCGCATCACCTTGCACACGGTTTCCACCACCAGCGACCACTTGGTCAGGTCCACGGTTTGCAGGTCGCGCTTGCCCATGCTGCCGGACATGTCCACGAGGAACACGACCTTCTTGCCGGTCATCGCGACGCCGGCGAACCGCGACTCGCTCTCCCGCTGGAACTTGTTGTACTTGTCCGCGAGCTTCGCCTTGTCGCCTTGCAGGTCGATGATGGTGACGTTGGCGTCGTCGATCTTCTTGCTGATGTCTTTGAGTTGCGCGCGGGCGGTGCCGAGTTCGTCGCCGGTCTTCGCGGCCCCGGCCTTCGCGGTGGCGAGGTCCGTCGCGGCCATCTTCGCCGCCGCCTTCGCGTTCGCGAGTTCCTCGGCCGCGGCCTTCGCCGCCGCTTGCGCCGCGGCCAGTTGCGCGTCGAGGTCGCGCTGCGTGGCACGCATCTTCGCGTCGAGGTCAGTGAGTTCCTTGCGGGTCGCGGTCATGCGCGATTCCAGCGCGAAGCGGTCGTCGTCCTTCGCTTTCAGGAGGCGCTGGAGGGCGTCGAGTTTCGTCGCGCTCGTCACATCCTTCGCGGTCAGAGCCTCAATGTCCTTCTGCCGCTTTTTGAGGAGCCGGTCCGCGTCGGTCATCTCCGCGCGTGCGGTCGCGAGTTCCGTCGCGGTGGCGCCGGCCTTCTTCTCGATTGTGGCGAGGTCGAGTTGAGTCTTGTCGAGCAACGTCTGAGTCGCGGTCGCCTCGTCGCGTGCGACCGCGAGCTTGCGCCCGGTGTCGTCGCGCTCGGTGCGGGCGACCTTGAGTTGGTCCGCGAGTGCCCGCGATTCGTCCACGAGCTTCAGCCGGATGCCGTCGAGTTCGGTGAGTGCCGCGGCCAGTTTCCCGCGCGCGGCCTCCTCCTCCGTGAGCTTCAATTTGGTCGATTCGCGCGCGGTGAGTGCCTCCGCGAGCTTCTTGTCGGAGTGTTCCAGATCGACCAGCGAAGCGCGGTTGGCCTTCGCGCTGTCGATGGCCATGCGGCTGTTGAGGAGGAACAAGAGGGTGACGCAGCCGAGCGCGCAGCAGAACACGTCCAGCATCCACATGCTGACCAGCGTCGGCTGTTTGTGGCGAACTCGCATGGGTTCCTCCTCGTGTGGCCTGAACACAGGGCTTCCGCCCTGTGCTACAAACGCCGGCCCCTCCGGGGCGGAAGACAAGACACCCGGCGCACCTGCCTTTGCACATCCTTGTGAGAGTACCTCTTGTACCGCCTACGGATGCGGAAGACAAGACACCCGGCGCACCTGCCTTCGCACCCCTGAGGGGTCGCCGTTTGTAGCACAGGGCGGAAGCCCT
>CANLGS010000573.1 GCA_947490035.1 Gemmataceae bacterium | reverse complement strand
CCGGCCGGTGTTCGAGCGGCGCGCGACCCGGCTCCGGCATCGCGAACGGCGGTTCCTCGTGAAGCTCGACCTGCGCGACGCCGGGCGCCTTCGACACCACCGCGCGCTCGTCGGCCGGGAGATCGACTTCAAAGTTGTAGACGAACCGGAGCTGGCGCTTGTCGCGCAGGTCGAGCGCCTTGCGGACGATTCGCCACCGGCCGAGGTCGCTCGACCCCACGCCGAGCGCTTTCGCCAAATGCATCGGCAGCGAGGCTTCCGGCGCATCGACCGGGAGCCGCAGATTCGAGACGCGAATAGACATGGGGGCATTTTAGCAGGCAGCACGATTTGGTGAGGCAAACGCTCGCGTTTCGATGCCGAGAGCTTATAATGGAGTGAAGAATCTCTGTTACCCACTCTCCCCTCGAAAGTGGGGAGCGCGAACTGCTCGCGAAGCCGCAAGCGGTTTCGTCCTTCGCCGGCGCATTCTCCGACCCGACCGAGGCCGCACTCATGCACCGTTTGCTCTCTCCGCTCTGTTATGCCGCGTTGTGCGCGGTGTTGTGTACTCCGCTCCAGTATCAGGGGGCTGACGCCCCCAGCTCGCCTGAAGGCAAGATCGAGTACAACCGCGACATCCGGCCGATCCTCGCGGAGAACTGCTTCGCGTGCCACGGGGCCGACAGCGCCGCCCGCAAAGCCGGCTTGCGGCTCGACCTCCGCGAAACTGCCATCGAAGCCGGCGCGATCGTGCCCGGCAAGCCGGAGAAGAGCAGCCTCGTCGCCCGCATCCACGCGGACGGCGAGAAGGAGCTGATGCCGCCGCTGAAGTCGAACAAGAAGCTCACGAAAGCACAGCGCGAACTGCTCGCGAAGTGGATTGCAGCGGGCGCGGAGTACCAGCCGCACTGGTCGTTCATCGCGCCGACCAAGCCCGCCACTCCCACCGTGAAGGACAAGAACTGGGTGCGGACGCCGATCGACGCGTTCGTGCTGGCGGAACTGGAAAAGCGCGGGCTGAAGCCGGCACCGGAAGCGGACCGCCGCACGCTCGCGCGGCGCCTCTCGCTCGACCTCACCGGCTTACCGCCTTCGCCGGAGGAAGTCGAAGCGTTCGTGAACGACAAGGATGCCAACTACTACGAGAAGTACGTCGATCAGTTGATGGCGTCGCCGCACTGGGGCGAACACCGCGGCCGGTACTGGCTCGATTACGCACGCTACGCCGACACGCACGGCATCCACTTCGACAACTTCCGCGAGGTCTGGTCGTACCGCGACTGGGTGATTCGCGCGCTCAACGCGAACCAGAAGTTCGATCAGTTCACGATTGACCAACTGGCCGGCGACCTGCTCCCGAATCCGACGCTCGACCAGCGCGTCGCGACCGGCTTCAACCGGTGCAACATCACCACCAACGAGGGCGGCGTGATCGCGGAGGAGTACGTCGTCCTCTACGCCCGCGACCGCACGGAAACTACGTCGCAGGTGTGGATGGGTCTCACCACCGGGTGCGCCGTCTGCCACGACCACAAGTACGACCCAGTGTCGCAGAAGGACTTCTACGCGCTGTCGGCGTTCTTCAACAACACCACGCAGAACGTGATGGACGGGAACGTCCACAACACGCCGCCGATCATCTCGGTGCCGCGACCGGAAGATCGGCCGCGCTACGACACCATCATCAAGGACATGGCGGCGGCGAAGGCGAAGGTGGACGAGCGGAAGGCCGCGGCACGCGAGGAGTTCGCGACGTGGCTGAAGACCGCCAAGCCGGAAGACTTCGCGGCGAAGGCGCCGACGCAAGGTCTGGTGTTCCACGCACCGCTCAAGGAAGGGAAGGGCGACACGCTCGCGCTCACCGTCGCCGACAAGACCCGCGACGTGAAGTTCGACGCGGGGTACGACTGGTCCGCGAGCCGGGCCGACAAGACGAAGGGCGCGTTCACGATTCTGGCGGGCAAGGCAATCGAACTGAAGGACGTGGGCGACTTCGACCGCACGCAACCGTTCGCGGTGTCCGCGTGGGTTTCGGTCACCAAGAAGAATGCGAACGGTGCCATCATCGGCCGCATGGACGAGGCGAACGCGCACCGCGGGTGGGACGTGTGGCTTCAGGCCGACAGGGTCGGGATGCACGTGGTCAACGCGTACCCGCAGGACGCCGTCAAGGTGGTGGCGAAGACCCCGCTGGCGGTCGGGAAGTGGACTCACGTGACCGTCGCCTACGACGGCACCGGCAAGTCGGGCGGCGTCAAGATCTACTACGACGGCGAACCGCAACCGACCGACGTGGAGGCCGACACACTCAAGTCCACGACGCGGACGACGGTGCCGCTGAAGATCGGTCAGCGGAGCACGACCGGGCGCGTCGCGGGCGTCGCGCTCGAAGACCTGCGCATCTACGACCGGCCGTTCACCGCGATCGACGCGCAACAGGCGTCGGGGTCGAAGCGCACCGCGGACGTTCTCGCGAAGCCCGCCGACAAGCGCACCCCGCAGGAGAACGAAGACCTCTACACGTGGTGGCTCGTCTCGCGCGACACGGTCTACCTTACGGCGACCGCGGAGTACCGCAAGGTGCAAGCGGAGGAGGTCGCCATCCGCGCTCGCGGTACGATCGCGCACGTCATGAACGAGAAGCCGGGCGAACCGGGCGCGTTCGTGCTGTTCCGCGGCGACTACGACAAGCGCCGCGACCCGGTGAAAGCGGCCACGCCGAAGTCGATGCCGCCGATGCCGGCCGACCTGCCGCGTAACCGTCTCGGCCTCGCGAAGTGGCTGGTGTCGAAGGAACACCCGCTGACGCCGCGCGTCACGGTGAACCGCTTCTGGCAGGAACTCTACGGCACCGGCTTGGTGCGCACGAGCGGCGACTTCGGCATCGCGGGCGAACTGCCGAGTCACCCCGAACTGCTCGACTGGATGGCACTCGAATTCCAATCGAGTTGGGATGTGAAGGCGTTCTTCAAGTTGCTCGTGACCTCGGCGACGTACCGTCAGGCGGCGGTGGCGACCGCGGACAAGCTGGACAAGGACCACGACAACCGGCTGATGAGTCGCGGCCCGCGGTTCCGCATGGACGCCGAGATGATCCGCGACCAGGCGCTCGCCGCCAGCGGCTTGTTGGTGCGCAAGATCGGCGGCGCGAGCGTGAAGCCGTACCAACCGGAGGGCGTGTGGGAGGCGGTCGCGATGCCCGGTTCGAACACCCGCAACTACAAACCCGACACCGGCGAGAGCCTGTACCGGCGGAGCATGTACACGTTCTGGAAGCGCAGCGCGCCGCCGGCCGCGATGGAGGTGCTGAACGCGCCCAACCGCGAGACGTGCGCTGTCCGCCGCGACCGCACGAACACGCCGCTGATGGCGCTGCTGACGCTCAACGACGTGCAGTTCGTGGAGACCGCCCGCGTGCTGGCGGAGAAGACGATGGGTTCCGACTCCGACGACGCGAATCGCATCGACTTCATCGCGAAGCGCCTGCTCGCGCGCTCCTTCCGCGCCGACGAGTTGGTGATCGTGAAGGACGTGCTGGCGAACCTCCGCGCCCATTACAAGGCAAAGCCGGACGAGGCAAAGAAGCTGATCGCGTTCGGCGAGTCGAAGCCGGACGCGAAACTCGACGCGAGCGAACTGGCCGCGTGGACGATGCTCGCCAACCAGTTGCTCAACTTGGATGAGGTGCTGAATAAATAGCTGTTAGCTGTTAGCTGTTCGCTATTAGCCAGACAGCGAGAAGTCCGAGAAGCTCTTGGCTGTTAGACGGTTAAAGGCAACCCCGAGCACGAAACGTATCTGACTTCTCGCTGTCTGGCTAATAGCCAACAGCTAACAGCCAAGAGCGG
>CANLGS010000572.1 GCA_947490035.1 Gemmataceae bacterium | reverse complement strand
GAGGAAGGCACGATCCAAGAAGCAACGGCCAATACTCATGGCCGACTTGGAGCGCAGGTATCGCGAATCGCCTGGATTCTAGCCCTCTCGCGGATCGTTGATTTTATAATGTCTCGGCGCGAACCACTACGCCGTTATTATCTTGAGAGTGGTCCGCTCGCTCCGCGAGCGGTCTTCCAAACCCCGCTCGCGGAGCGAGCGGACCACTCTCAAGACCTTCAAAGCGCACTGCCGCCGCGGCGAACGCCTTCCCCGAATTCGCACTACTGATTCCCGGCGTTGCGCGGTAATCTGCGACTGGTCACTTCGTCTTCACGTCAACGAGGAGTTCCGATGAGTCTTCCGTCGTACCTGTCGAGCCGCCGGGCGTTCCTGGCGTCGGCCGCGATCGCCACGACCTCGCCGCTGTGGACCGTGCGCGGCGCCTACGCCGAGGAGCTGACCCGCACGCCGGACCAGACCGAGGGGCCGTTCTACCCGAACAAGCTGCCGCTCGACACCGACAACGACCTCATCATCATCAACGACGGCATCACTCCCGCCGTAGGCGAAATCACGCACCTGACGGGCAAGGTCCTCGACGCGAAGGGCAACCCGCTGAAGCACGCGGTGGTGGAGATCTGGCAGTGCGACGGCAACGGCGTGTACCTGCACACCGGCGACAGCGCCGGGAAGAAGGACAAGCAGGACAAAAACTTCCAGGGCTTCGGGCGGTTCGTGACCAGCAGCACGGGCGAGTACTACTTCCGCACGATCAAGCCGGTGCCGTACCCCGGCCGCACGCCGCACATCCACTTCAAGATCAAGCAGGGCCGCAAGGACTTGCTGAACACGCAGATGTACGTGAAGGGCGACGCGGGCAACGACAAGGACGGCATCTGGAAGGGCGTGCGGGACGCGAAGCAGCGCGACGCGATCACGGTGGCGTTCGAGAAGGTGAAGGGGTCGAAGACCGGCGAGCTGGCCGCGCACTTCGTGATCGTCCTCGGCGTCACCCCCGCGGAGTAGTGCGTCGCACGCGACCGGCGCGGGGCGGTATTGTCCCCGCGCCGACTGCGAAACGCTGTGAATCACAGACTGCCGCACGTTTTTGAAATACTTTCAATCCTCACGAACGCGGCAGGCACGACGGCTCACCCCTTCCAGTTCCCCCACTCGCTCTCCGGGCGCGGCTGCGGCTGGTGTTCCGGCGGGTCGGCCGGTTCCAGTTCCGACTCTTTGAACTCAAGTTCGATCACCTCACCCCAATCGTACACCTGCCGCGCACGGTACACCTGCTCACCACCGGGCGCGAGCGGACCGCGCAACTCGATCACCCGTGCGTGTGAACGAACAAGCCAGGTCGGATATGTGACCCAATCACCAACCTTAAATTTGGTGGAGGGCAGTTTGACTCGGCCCATAATTGAATCTCCCTGACCACGGCCGGTTCCCAAGGATGCCGTGTACATGGTTCGCGAGTACGACATCGAACGCGCGGGCAAGCTGATTGCAGGTGCGCCGCCAATTTCGCACGCTCGCTAACCGCAGCGTGATTGTACCACCGAGTTTGGCAGGATCGAAGTCGTTATGCGCGATCGCATTCCGCCACGCATTCAATTCATCCAGCGAGCGCCGAAGCACCGGGACGTTCGGCTCGATCGCGTCAATTGCGGTCCACCACACCAACCCCAATCGCCCGAAATCGGAGCCGAGCGAACCGGACTGCGCGTTCCCGCGATCGAGTTGGCGCCCGAAGATGAATGCGTTCACCACGATCGGCTGTTGCACGGCGGTCAGGTTCGTCACAAAGTGGCTCACGGCTTCGGAATGCAACTCGCGACAATATCCCTGGAACTCGGCCGCGAGAAGCACCGCGTACCCGTGGTTGATCTGGCGCGTCGCTTCGCGCCGTCCGGCCCCGGCGCCGTGAACGGTCGTGTGCGCGGCTTGCACTAAATCGAGCGCCGCACGCCGGGTCGTGCGCCAGTTGCGGTACGAAACGGACGGCATGGGCGAACCTCTCACGAACCCGAGGCGGGTATTGTGCGGCGTGTCACTCCGACGCGGGCGGCGCCTTCTTCACCCCTAGCTGCTGCACCTCTTTCCACACCTCCCCATACGCTTCTTTGTCGAACGGCGGGCAGCCGGTTTCGTACTGGCCCAGCGGGTGCTGCTTCGCCCGCATCAGAGCGGTGCAGTAGCTGAACGTGCGGCACACGCGCTTGCGGTCGAGCTTGCCGTTGTCCAATAACTGGCGCACCCAGTCGGGTTGCGCCAGCGTGCCGCGACCCACGCCGACGATGTTCACGCGGCCGTCGCGGACGTTTGCCGCCGCCGCTTGCGGCAGGAACTCTTGCAGGTAACTGTAACCCGTCCCGATCAGCGCGAGATCGGGGAACGCTTTTTGAATCGTTTCGGTCGCCTTGAAGTGCCGGTCCACGCCGGTGAGCGGGTGTTCGGGCGACTCGTAGCCGTCCGGCGGCGGGTACTCGAACGGCCGCCCGTAGTGCGGCTGCGCGTAGGGGTTGCCCATCGTCGCGTTTACGAGTGTGACGCCGAGCGTTCGCATCTCCGCGATCCACTTCAGCGGCTCCGTGAGATCGACCGCGAACGGGTCGGTTTCCGACATGCCCCAGCCGTTCGCCAGCGGCAGCGCGTGCGCGTCCGGCGCGCCGTTGGTGTCGGCGCCCGTGTGGAACGGGATGCCGTCGTACACGTTCATCCGTGTCGCGATGACGATGTGCGACGGCACCGCGGCGCGCACCGCCTGAATCGCCTCGCGCATGAACCGCGTGCGGTTCTCGTAACTGCCGCCGTAGAGTCCGGGCCGGTTCCGCGCGCCGAGCAGTTCGTTCGCCAGGTAGCGGTGGCACTGCTTCATGTCGATGAAGTCGAACCCGACCTCCACCGCGAGCTTCGCCGCGATCACGTAGTCATCGACGAGCCGCTTCAACTCGTCGTCGGCGATGAGCGGGTAGTCGGGCGTGACTTTCTCGCCGGTCGCCTTGTTCGCGACGGTTCGCGGGTCGAGGATCGGGTCGTGCGTGGCGATGATCGGTCGCGGATGACTGTAGCGCCCGGAGTGCGTGAGTTGCAGTCCGAACAGCAGGTCGGTATCGGTGCCGTTCGCGTCGCGGTGGGCTTCACGACAGTCGCTCACGATGCGCGCGAACGCGGGCTTGGTGGACTCGTTCAGCGTAATCTGCCGCGGGGTGGCGCGCGACAGTTGCGTGACGGCGCAGGCTTCGCCCCAGAGGAGTTTCGCGCCGCCGGCGCCGAACCTGACGTAGCGCCGGAAGGTGAGTTCGCCGGGCGAGCCGTCGGGTTCGCCGTCGCACCCTTCCATCGGGTGAACGCACCACCGGTTGCCGACGGTGCGCCCGCCGATCGTGATCGGTTGGAACAGCGGCGACAGGTCGTCGGAGAACCGCAGGTCGATGTCGAGGCGCGCGTTCTCGGCTTCCAGTTCCGCGACCGTCTTGTACTTGAAGAACCTGGACATGGTGGAGTACCGCGAGTGGTGGAACTCTTTCCGCCGGTACTCTAGAGTTAGCGGAAGAGACCTACCCCAGGCTGATCGGAAGTTGGGGTTGCCATCGAAAATCGTTCATCCCGGATTTGATACACCGATGCAAAACGCCCTTGTTTTCAGCATCTGTACCAAATCTGGGTTGAACGCCGAACGACCGCAAGAGCAACTTCCGATCAGCCTAGACCTACCCTACTGATTTGCGTGACTTGAGGTTTGCTATAACATCATGGCTCAGAATAACATGGAGAGGAAGCCATGGTGTTACCGCCCCCTCAGAAGGCCAAGGGCACATCTCAGAATCCCTTCTCCCTTGGGG
>CANLGS010000571.1 GCA_947490035.1 Gemmataceae bacterium | reverse complement strand
GGTTCCTATTTCGAGTCCCTGCCCGACCCCCGGCATACCCAGAACCGCAAGCACCTGTTCATCGACATCGTCGTGATCGCGGTGTGTGGCCTGGTCTGTGGGTGCGACGGCCCCACGGCCATTCGCCGCTGGGCCACCAATCGGGCCGATTGGCTCCACGAGTTCCTGACGCTCCCCAACGGCATCCCCTCGCGGGATTGCATCCGCAACCTACTCATGGCCCTCCAGCCCGAAGCGTTCCAGACGTGCTTCCGGGACTGGATCGCCAGCGCCATCGCGACCGAGGACGGTGGCCCAGCCCGTCTCGTGGCCATCGACGGCAAGACCCTTCGGCGGTCCCACGACGGGTCCAATGGTCTGAGGCCGTTGCACATCGTCAGCGCCTGGGCCAGTGAGCACGGGATCGTCTTGGGCCAAGTGGCGACCGAGGAGAAGTCCAATGAGATCACGGCCATCCCCCAGCTCCTGAAGCAGATCGAGCTTAACAAGACGCTGATCACGATCGACGCGATGGGGTGCCAGAAGGACATCGCCCGTGACATCGTGGCGGGCGGCGGCGGCTTCGTGATCGCCGTGAAGGGCAACCAACCGAAGCTGTCCGAGGCCATTAGGGCGCTCGTCGAGAAGCACCTGGAAGGCGAGTTGGAAGCTCCCAAGCATCGGAACTACGAGACCAACGAACACGGGCACGGTCGGCGGGACGAGCGGTTCTACTTCGTCGCCCAAGTCCCCTCGGACTTCACCGCGAAGGACGAGTGGCCGTGGATCAAGGCGATCGGCACGGCGGTGCGGATCACCACGCACGCCGACGGGAGCCAAAGTGACGAGGTGCGGTACTACATGCTGAGCCGGTTCCTGAGCGGCAAACGGTTCGGCGAGGCGGTTCGTGGTCACTGGGGCATCGAGTCGATGCACTGGGTTCTGGACGTCACGTTCCGTGAGGACGAGAGCCGCACACGACAGCGCGTTCTGGCGAACAACCTGAGTTGGCTTCGGCGGTTCGCCGTCACCCTGTTGAAGCGTCATCCCATCGAAGACAGTATCCGAGGCAAGATGATCCGATGCCTGATGAATACACAGTTCCTCGACGAAGTCCTGACTTTACAAGGCGATTAGTACGCGTTGACCGTGGGCTCTGCCCTGACGACCGCGGATTAACTCTTGCGTGCTTGCGGCCGGCGGGTATCATCTGTTCGAGCCTACCTCCCGCGCCGCGGGGACGCGATCCGCCCCGCATACGCCGCCGGCGTCCGTTGAACACCGTGCCGTCACTGCCGAACTTCTTTTCCGCTCACCCATCAAGAGGTGTCCGCGCATGTTCCCGAATCAAGGTGTTGGCCGTCGCGAGTTCCTTCGCGTCGGCGTGATCGGCGGCCTCGGTCTCACGCTCGGCGACTTCTTCGCGATGCAGGCGCGCGGCGACCAGAAGAACCACATCAGCAAGGAAGGCGTCGCCAAGAGCGTCATCCAGATCGTCCTGCCCGGCGGCATGGCGCACCAGGAGTCGTGGGATCCGAAGCCCGAAGCGCCGCTCGAATACCGCGGGCCGTTCGGCGTCGCCAAGACGAAACTCCCCGGCGTGGTGTTCAACGAGAACTTCAAGAGCCTTGCCGGTGTCGCGGACAAGATGACGGTGATCCGGTCCATCGCCGGTAAGGAAGCGGACCACGGGCGCGCCTCGTACACGATGTACACCGGCTACCGGAAAAGCCCGGCCCTCGAACACCCGAGCCTCGGGGCCGTGGTGTCGCACGAGTTCGGCCCGCGCAAAGACCTGCCGCCCTACGTCGCGGTGCCCAACGCGACGGAGTACGGCGGGACCGGCTACCTCGGCTCGCAGTTCGGGCCGTTCGGCATCGGCAGCGACCCGGCCAGGAATGGCTACAAGGTCCGCGACCTGTCGCTCCCGCCCGGCGTGGACGACCGCCGGTTCAGTACCCGGCGCGAGATCCGCGGCGTGGTCGATGACCACTTCCCCACGCAGGCCAAGGGCGCCGAAGCGCTCGGCGCGATGGACGAGTTCTACGCGCGAGCCTACGCCCTCATCAGTTCGCCGGCCGCGCGCGACGCGTTCGACATCGAGAAAGAGAAACCCGCGACCCGCGCCCAGTACGGCACCTCCGACGCCGGCCCGCGGTTCCTGCTGGCGCGCCGGCTGGTCGAAGCCGGGGTGCGGTTCGTGACCGTCAGCTACGGCGGCTGGGACATGCACGCCGGCATCGAGACCGCGATGAAGCGGCAGGCGCCCGGACTCGACCAGGCGCTCGCCGGGCTGATCCGCGACCTCGACGACCGCGGCTTGCTGGCCTCCACGGTCGTGCTGGTGACGAGCGAGTTCGGCCGCACGCCGAAGATCAACGCGAGCGCCGGTCGCGACCACTTCCCGCGGGTGTTCTCGCTGGCCGTCGCCGGCGGCGGGTTCAAAAAGGGTCTCGTCTACGGTTCGTCCAACTCGACCGCGAGCGAGCCGGAAGAAGACCCGGTGCGCGTCGAAGACGTGCTGACCACCGTGTACCACCAACTCGGCATCAACGCGGACAAGGAACTGATGGCCCCCGGCGGCCGGCCCATCGAGATCATCGACGGCGGCACCGTGGTGAAGGAACTGCTGGGCTGATAGATCGCCGAGAAGAATTGACCACAGAGTCACCGACGCGAGTTTCGGACATTCGCGAACGGCAGGGGCGAAGAGTCCAAAGGTTTCAACAGAGCAACGTGAGGAATAAACGGCAGTAGGCCAGAGGCATTATCGCTTCTGGCCTACTGCCGTTTATTCCTCACTCATCACCGAACTGCGCGGGCGACATCCCCAGATCGACGATGCTACACCCGGCGATTGCGTTCAACCCCAAGCGGCGGGCTTCGGCCAACACCTCGGGCGCGTCGGCACCGGGGTTGAACCACACCTCGCCCGGACTGCGCGCGGCGATTTCGGGTAGCACCTTCAATCCGATCGCGGGCGGCAGGTACACCGTGACGCGGTCGATGTGCCCGGCCGGCACGTCGGTGATCGACGGGTACGCGGGTAAGCCTTCGACTTCGGTGGCGCTGGGCGTGACGGGGTACACGGTGTAGCCGGCGGCGAGGTGCGCGCGGACGGACTTGTTGCCGAACTTCCGGCGCTCGGGGCTGGCCCCGATCACCGCGACGGTGCGGTTCATGTGGCGTGGGGAGAAATAGGGAAGGAGTCCGTCCCGATAGGCGTGCGGGGCAGGTCGGAGAAGGCGAGCGGTGCGTTTCTCAGACCGGGTTCTGGGTGTCGTCGTCGGCTTTCGCCACGACCACCGGAGCCGGCACCTTCACGCCGTGGATCGCCTCGTACACCTCTTGCCGGTGAACGGGCACGTCCTTCGGGGCTTCGATGCCGAGCCGCACCTTGTCCCCGCGGATCTCGACCACCGTGATGACGATGTCGTTGTTGATGACAATCGACTCGTTTTTTTTCCTGGACAGCACGAGCATTGGTGTCTATCTTTCCGTGAGTGAAAACCGGGTTGGTGCTGCGAACGCCAACCCAATGCTCCTTTCCTCCGGCGGCGAGTCCACACGCCCCCGCGAGCGACCGACGAACCGGTTCCGTCCCCTCCCCGCTTCCTGGGAGAGGCGCGAAACCCGTTTATGCCTAAACCTTTCCCTGCGCGGACCGTCGGCGCGCTCTCATCTTTCTACCACTGTAAAACCGGGTAAGTTGCGCCGTCAAGGAGCAATGTGTCCAACAAGGACGGATTTTCCGACTTTTCGGTTGACGGTACCGATTCGATGTGAGTTGCGAGAAGATTACCAGAATGTCGGCTCGGGGTTTCGTTCGTAGTGACCCGCTTCAGCGGGTCT
>CANLGS010000570.1 GCA_947490035.1 Gemmataceae bacterium | reverse complement strand
GCCGCGCGGAGACCGCGACCGACCCGGCGCCGCTCGACATGGTGGAAACCTTCGTCAACTTCCGCCCGCGCGAGCTGTGGCCGAAGCGCGTGATCCGCTACGCCGACGCCGAGAAGCAGACGCGTGGCGTGCTGAAGGCGCTGGACCGTCGCGGGTTCATCGCCGGCTCGCGCGGCGAAGATCGCGACTCGCTCGTGAACGACGCGGCCCAGAAAGCGCTGGAGCGCTTCGACGAAGTGATGCGCGAACTTGCGCTGAAGCGCTACCAGGAGATCGAGCGCGAACTCGGCTCAACAGCCGACGCGGACGCTGCGCGACTCAAGCAGTGGAAGGAGCGCGTGAAGGCGACCAACTGGGAGTTGTTCGACCGCGGCACCGAAGCGTTCACCTGGCTTGCGCTCGAAGAGACTGTGAAGGCCGCACAGTCGAAGGGCTTACTCGCGAGTGCGACGCGCGGCGCGGAGTCCGAGCGGTTCGCGACGGCCGCGTTCAACACGCAGGTCGGCCGCCCGCACGACGCGACCGCGTTCCCGGCGTTCGGCGAACTGCGCGCGGAACTGGAAGTGCCGTTCCGCGACGCGGTGGTGTTCCGGCAGCGCACCGGCGGGCCGAAGGGCGATCTGGTGGACGACGAGTTCGGCCGCGTCCTGCAAGTGCCGGGGTGGTCGAACATCTTCACGCAGCCGATCGTCAACCGCATCGAGATGCTCTCGACCGGCGTGCGCACCGACATCGGCATCAAGGTGTTCGGCCCGGACCTCGAAACGATCACGCGCGTGTGCCAGCAGATCGAAGCCGCGGTGAAGCCGGTGAACGGCGCGCGCGACGTGGTGGCCGCGCCGATCATGGGCAAGGGCTATCTGGAGATTACGATTGATCGCGTGAAGGCAGCGCGATTCGGTGTGTCAGTGGAAGATGTCCAGACCGAGATCGAGACGGCGCTCGGCGGGCGCGTGGTAACGTACACCGTCGAGGACCGCGAGCGGTTTCCCGTGCGCGTGCGCTACGCCCGCGCCTACCGCGACGACGAGGACGCGGTGAAGCGACTGCTCGTGCCGGCGCGTATGACCGCCGACGCGAAGCCGGGTACGCCCGCGACCGGCGACGCGGCGTTCCGGCCCGAGGCGCACGCGGGCGTCATCGAACACTCCGCGAAGGGCAAGCGACTGGTGCCGCTGATCGCGGTCGCGGACGTGCGCATCACCGAAGGCCCGGCTGTTGTGAAGAGCGAGAACGGGCGGCTCCTGAACTACGTCACGCTCAACGTCCGCGGTCGCGACGCGGTCGGATTCGTGGAGGAAGCGAAGCGCGTCGTCGCGCAGAAGGTGAAGTTGCCCGAAGGCGTTCACGTCGAATGGGCCGGCGAGTTCGAGCATCAGGAGCGCGCCGCGCGCACGCTGCGCTGGGTGTTCCCGGCGGTGATCCTCGTCATCTTCCTGGTGCTGTACCTGACCTATCACGACCTCGCCGACGCCGGGCTGATGATGCTCGCGGTGCCGGAGGCGCTCGCGGGCGGCGCGTTCTTCCTGTTCCTGTTCCCCAAGATCGTCAACGGCTGGGACTCGCCGCCGCTGGACTTCAGCGTCGCGGTGTGGGTCGGGTTCATCGCGTGCTTCGGCATGGCGACCGAAACCGGCATCGTCATGCTGCTCTACCTGCGCGAAGCGATCGAGAAGCGCGGCGGGCTAGAAAACATCCGCTCGCTGGACGAACTGCGCGCCGCGGTGATCGAGGGCGCGGTCCACCGGTTGCGGCCGAAATTGCTGACCGAGGGGGTTGCGATCATCGCGATCTTCCCGATGGTGTTCGCGACCGGCGTGGGCGCGGAGGTGCTGGCCCCGATGGCGCTACCGGTGCTGGGCGGGTTGCTCATCTCCGACGAAGTGGTCGATCTGTTCCTGCCGGTGCGGTTCTTCTGGGTCCGCAAAGCGCGCTGGGAAAAGCTCGAAGCCGAAGGAAAGCTGAACCATCAGCGCGCGGCTTCGATTGAAGGCGAGCGGAAGGCGTAAGCCTTCCGAGGCTTGATACGCTGGGGAAGTTGGCGGCACGGTGCCGTCGGCGAACCCCGGCGCAGTTTCCGAGTGAGGGTATTCCGATGATCCGTTCGACGTTGGCGGCCGTGGCCGTGGCCGCCGGGTTGTGGGCGTTCGGCGCGATGGCGACCGCCGAGGACAAGAAGGAGGTGAAGCTGACCGGCACGCTGGTGTGCGGGAAGTGCGGCCTCAAGGAGACGCCGAAGTGCAGCAACGTCCTCCAGGTGAAGGAGGGCGACAAGACGGTGAACTACTTCCTCGACGACAAGGGCACCGGCGAAGACTACCACGAGGGCGTGTGCGGCGGGGAGAAGGTCGCGGGCGTGACCGTCACCGGGGTGGTGACCGAGAAGGACGGCAAGAAGTACGTCAAGCCGACGAAGGTCGAGACGAAGAAGTAACTCGGTTGTGGGACAGGCCGCTGGCCTGTCAAAGCTTCGACAGGCCAGCGGCCTGTCCCACAACAAAGGGTCACCGGCCGGAGGGCGGCCCGCCGACCGCGCGGTCGAGCGCGGCGCGCCGGCGCGCCGCCTCGGCCACCGCCTCGTAGTAGCGGTCCTTCAGCCCGACCGCGTTCCGCTGTGCCTCGACCAGATTCAGGAACGGTATCTTGTTGTTCGTGTACCCGGTCTGCGCCTCCTTCACGTTCGCGGCGGCCGCCGGCAGAATCTTCGCCTCGTACAGCGTCACCACCTCGTCGGCTTCGCGCACGCGCTCGAACGCCTCCTGCACCTCGTATCCGATGCGGTCGGTGAGCCGGGCGAGTTCGGCTCGCTTCTGCGCCACCTTCGCGCGGGCCTCGTCCGCGGCGCCGCCTCTGCGACCGTACCGCACCGGCAGGTTGACGCGCGCGCCGACCTGCCACTGGAGCGGCGGCCCGCCCGCGCCCTGCCAGAACCCGTCGTAAGCGGCCATCACTTCCACGTCCGGGCTGTACTCCTTCAGCGCCAGCGCGAGCGCGGCCTCCTCGCTGTTGACGCGAGCGACCGCGGCGCGCGCGTCCGGGCGGCCGAGGGCCGCTTCGCGAAGTTTGGTCGCGTCCGGCAGCGGCGCGGCGCGTTCCGCGTCGGCCGGCGGCGGGAGCGGGCCGTCCGGCGGCAGGTGCATGAGCGTGTTCAATCGTGCGACTGCTACCAATCGCGCGCGGCGCAGCGACACCACCCGCTCCTCCTGGCGCGCGATCTCTACGTCCGCTTGCAGCACGTCCTGCTGCTGCCCCTGGCCGGTCTTGTATCGCGTTTCGGCGTTCCGGCGGAACTCGGTGAGGAGCTTGGCGTTCTCCGCGGCCACGCCCGCGCCCTTCACCGCGAGGTAGTAGTCCGCGAGCGCGGAGCGGGCGGCTTCCGCCAGTTGCAAACGCGCGTCTTCCACATCTTCGGCGGCGGCCAGCGCGTCGGCTCGCGCCGCGTCGCCCTTGAGGGCGCGCTTGCCGGGGTAGAGGAGCTTCTGCGCGACCTCGACGCGCGCGGCGTAGTTGGCGTGCGTCGCCCCGGCCGACCCCGGTGCGGTCGTGAACGCGAACGTCGGGTCGTCGAGCGACGTGACTTGAGGATACCGCGCCGCGGCGACCGCGGCAGTCGCGCGCATCTGGTCGAGCGTCGGGTTGCGTGCGAGAACCGCGCCGACCACGTCATCCGCGGTAAGCGCGATCACACCGTCGAGCGGCGGGCGCGCCGGGGTCGGAGTTCGGTCGGCCGGTGCTTCGCGGAACGCGGCCGGAACTACGGCGGGTTGGGGCCGCGGTTGCGGTGCCGGACCGGGCGCGGGAGACAGGCCCGACGTGGGCGCCGGCGACCCGGATT
>CANLGS010000569.1 GCA_947490035.1 Gemmataceae bacterium | reverse complement strand
GGAGGCCGGAGAACTGCCAGCGGGCGTCGGGCGGGAAGAAGTTGCGGTACGTCGGGCGGACGTGGCCGGCGGGGGGCGCGCACGACCCGCCGCGGAGTACCATCTGGTTGCACATGAACTTCCCGTTGTACTCGCCCAGCGCGCCGGCCGCGGGTCGGTAGCCGGGGTACGCGGCATAGGGGCTAGCGGTCCACGCCCACACGTCGCCGTAAAACGGACCGTCGTTGTTCGCGGGGTGGAGCCGTTCGGAGTCAAGAAAGTTGCCGGCAACCGGACGACCTGCGGCAGCGGTCTCCCATTCGGCCTCGGTCGGGAGCCGCGCCCCCGCCCACCGCGCGTAAGCGTCGGCCTCGTAGTAACTCACGTGGCAGACCGGCTCCGCCGGGTCGAGCGGGCGCACGCCGCTGAGGGTGAACTGCGACCAGTCGCGCCCGTCGCGCTCCCAGTACAGGGGTGCCGTCCAGCCGCCCCGCTGCCGCGCGGCCCAGCCGTCGGACAGCCAGAACTCCGGGCGATCGTACCCGCCAGCCTTAATGAACTGCAAGCACTCGCCGTTCGTAACCGGACGCGGCGCGATTTGGAACGAGTTCACGTAAACCCGGTGACGCGGCCCCTCGTTGTCGAACGCGAACCCGGCGCCGTCGTGCCCGACCTGGCGAACGCCGGCCGGGTGTTCCTCCCACTCACCCGCCGCGGGTGGATTCGCGGGCGCTCGCGAAGCCGCAAGCGGCGGCGAATACCGTGGGCGCAAAGGGTTGAGTCCGAATGCGTGCTTCAGGTCGGTGAGCAACAGTTCCTGGTGCTGCTGCTCGTGGTTCAGACCTAGCTCGACGAGCGGTGAAATCGCTTCGAGAGTGCGCGCGTCCGCGGTCTCGAAGAGGGCGAGCATCCGTTCGTCCACAGACCGGCGGTAGTCGTAAACCTCGCGCACCGCGGGGCGCGAGAGCAGCCCGCGAGCGGCGCGCGGCCACCGGTCGCCGACCGCGTCGTAGTAGGAGTTGAAGAGGTACCCGAAGTGCGGGTTGAACGGGCGGAAGTCGGGAGAGTGGTCGGTCAGAACGAACGTTCCAAAGAACCACGCGGTGTGTGCCAGGTGCCACTTGGGCGGGCTACAGTCCGGCATTGACTGGAGTTGGTAGTCCTCCGTCTCCAGCGGCGCGCAGAGCCGTTCGGTCGATCGACGGATATCGCGATACCGAGCCAACTGTCCTGCCATTCCGTCTCCAAAGTATGTGGGGCCAAGTCAGCGAGAATCGCGCCAACTGCGGGAGAGTCGCGTGAAATCGCCGCGTCGGGGCGCGATTCGCGGCGCGGCCGCTTGCGTCGCACGTTCCTCGCGGTTAGGTTCGCCGACTGTCCCCACCGGAGTACCCGCCATGCAACCGCTCTCTCCGTCCCTCTCGCGTCGCCAGTGGTTCCAAGTTGCGGGAGCGTCCGCGCTGTCACTCGCCCCGCCTCTTCCCCGTGTCCTCGCGGACGAGAAGCCACCGGCGCCACCGCTCGCACCGCTGAACCGCTTCCCGCGAACGGTGCAAGAGTTCTACGTGGAACGGGTCCGCGCCGCCGAGAAGATCGGCGCGGACGCGCGGGCAAAGCTCAAGACGAAGGCCGACGCCGAAGCCTACGTTCGCGATGCGCGCGAGAAGGTCGTGACGTGCTTCGGCAAGTTCCCGGAGAAGACGCCGCTCAACGCGAAGGTGACCGGCAAACTCGAACGCGACGCTTACACCATCGAGAAAGTGATCTTCGAGAGCCGGCCCGGGTTCTTCGTCACCGCGAACCTGTACCTGCCGAAGGGGGCGAAGGGGTTGCGGCCGGGTGTGGTTGGCTCCTGCGGTCACTCGCACAACGGCAAGGCCGAACCCGCGTACCAGTCGTTCTGCCAGGGTCTCGCCCGCATGGGCTACGTCGTGCTCATCTTCGACCCCATCGGCCAGGGCGAGCGGCTGCAATACGCGCACCTCGACAAGCCGGGGCGACCGGGCGTCGGCGTGGGCGAACACCTGCTCGCGGGGAACCAGCAGTTCCTGGTGGGCGAGTTCTTCGGGAGCTGGCGGGCGTGGGACGGCATTCGCGCGCTCGACTACCTGCTGTCGCGCCCGGAGGTCGATCCGAAGCACGTCGGCATCACGGGCAACAGCGGCGGCGGCACCATGACGACGTGGCTGTGCGGCGTCGAGTCGCGCTGGACGATGGCCGCGCCGAGTTGCTTCGTCACCACCTTCCGGCGCAACCTGGAGAACGAACTCCCGGCCGACACGGAGCAGTGCCCGCCGCGGGCGCTCGCGCTCGGCCTCGATCACGCCGACTTCCTTGCCTGCATGGCGCCCAAGCCGGTCGTCATTCTCGCGAAGGAGAAGGACTACTTCGACGTGCGCGGCGCGGCGGAAGCGTATTCGCGGCTCAAGGGCATCTACAAGTTGCTCGGCGCGGAAGACAACGTGAAGTTGCACGTCGGCCCGACCGGGCACGGCTACACCGTCGAGAACCGCGAAGCAATGTACCAGTGGTTCAACAAGGCGACCGGCGTTTCCGACGCGAAGACCGAGCCGAAGTTGACCATCGAGAAGGAAGAAGACCTGCTGTGCGCGCCGAAGGGCCAGGTGAGCGAACTGAAGTCACGCACCGTGTTCTCGTTCACCGAGAAAGTGGCGATTAAGCCGTCTCTCGTGACCACCTCAATGCCAAGACAGGTTCGACAGGTTCTCCGTCTCGCCCGTTCCGCTGGCGTGCCGGACTACCACATCTTGCGGCCGGTCGCGGGTCGCAGGTATCCGAAGCCGTTCGCGACCACTTACGTCATCGAGACCGAGAAGCCCGCGGTCGCGGTCGTGTACCTGCTCTCCGACCAGCAGCACCTGTCGCGCCCGCCGAAAGACGCATCGCCCGCGATCCTCTATGTCTCGCACCACTCGGCCGACGCGGAGTTGCGCGACGACTCGCTCCCCACGGAGCTGATGAAAACGGAACCGAAGGCCGCGTTCTACGCGTGCGACGTGCGCGGCGTAGGCGAGTCGCGGCCGGACACGTGCGGCGGCACGAACCAGTTCCTCACGCCCTACGGCAGCGACTACTTCTACGCGATTCACGGCCTCATGCTCGACCGGCCGTATGTCGGGCAGAAGACGTTCGACGTGCTGCGCGTCCTCGACTGGCTTGCGGACATCGGCCACAAGGAGGTCCACCTCGTGGCGAAGGGCTGGGGCGCAATCCCCGCGACCTTCGCGGCGCTGCTGTCGGACCTCGTCGCGCGCGTCACGCTGAAGAACGCGCTCACGAGCTACGAGGGCATCGCGCGGTCGGAAACGTACCCGTGGCCGCTGTCGTCGTTCGTGCCCGGCGTGCTCGCGTCGTTCGACCTGCCAGACTGCTACAAGGCGCTGGAGGCGAAGAAGCTCAAGCAGATCGACCCGTGGGGCGCGGACGGGAAGGTCAAATAGCATCACGCCCGCTTACGCCGTTTCGCCCACTTCGCGACGAGCGCGTCCTTCGCCGCGCGCGGCAACTTCTTGACGGCGATCTCGCGTCGTAGCGCGTCGCCGTGCGTCTTCGCGGTCTCGCGGTACGCGAGCGCGACCGGCCGGCGCGACCGCGTGTACTTCGACGCGGCGCCGGCGTTGTGCTGCAAAAGCCGCCGCGCGACATCGGTGGTGATACCGGTGTACAGCGTGCCGTCGGCGCACTTCAGAATGTACACCCACCAGCGCGGCTTCTTCGCCTGCGGCACGCTTCGACTCCGTGTGAGTAGTCATCACGCTCCGCGTGATGTCTTGTGAGGCCGGTGAGGGGTCGAAGACATCACGCGGAGCGTGATGACTACACTCAAGATACCGTGTGAACGGC
>CANLGS010000568.1 GCA_947490035.1 Gemmataceae bacterium | reverse complement strand
TCGTTGCGGCCTGCGGAAACACGGTGAAAGTGTGGGACATCAAGTGAAAGCGATTCTCGCCAGTGCGGTCCTTCTGTTGCTCGCCGCCGGTGCGCGCGGCGCCGACGACTTTCCGACGGCCGCGGCCCCGTTCCTCAAGAAGCACTGTGTCGCGTGCCACGGCGAGAAGAAACAGGAAGGCGGGGTGCGCCTCGACCAGGTGGACGGCGTCAACGCGGGCAACCGCAACCTGTGGACGATGGTTCACCAGAAGGTCGCGAGCGGCGAGATGCCGCCGAAAGAACGCGCGCAACCGGCGGACGCCGACAAAAAGGCCGTGCTGACGTGGATCGCGGAGAAACAGCGCGCGCTCGGCGCCGGCGGCACGCGCCGCCTCAACCGGCGCGAACTGTCGTCCGCGCTCCGCGACGTGACCGGCTTGCAGGTCGATTTCGCGATGGGTTTACCCGGCGACGGCACCGTCGCCGGGTTCGATACCGGCGCCGACGGCCTGCCGGAAGCGTCTGACGCGGTCGCGCAGTGGCTCATCGTCACCCGCCGCGCGGTCGACGGGCTGTCCTTCCTCGACGCCCCGAAGGGGAAGAACTTCGCGATGAACTTCGCCGAAGTGAAGGACGTGAAGAAGGCGTTCGACGCGTGGAAGGCCGAGGGCGCGACCGGCAAGGAACTGCGCGGCGTCGCGCGGCCCGGGTTGGGTCTGCTCATCGATCCGCGCGCCGTCGGCGAGCGCGAGGAGTGGAGCGTCAGCGTTCCCGCGCCCGCGGGCAAGGAAGGCGTGTTGCGGCTCACGCTGGTCGTCTCCGCGCTGAAGCCGGTGGACGGCGTCCCGAACCCGCGGCTGTGGGTGCGGATCGGCGGGCAAGACCTCGACTTCCGCGAGATCACCGGCACCGCGGACGAGCCGCAGAAGCTCGTCTACGAGGTGCAACTCGGCGACCTCGTCGTGCAGTCGAAGGGCGTGACGGTCGCGCTGGCGAACAAGGTGGAGATTCCTTACGCGGTCGCCGGGTTCGAGAACGAGGATAAGACCAGCCCGAACGACAAGAACCCGCCGCCCGGCGGCACCGGGCCGTTCCGCCCGACCTTCGACCGCAGGGCGCTGCCGCCGGAGAAGCAGCCGGCGCCTTACCTCGTGATGCACAGCATCGACATCGAGCCGTTCGCGGCGACGCCGTGGCCGCCGAAGGAGTGGAAGGCGGACGTGGGCGCGATCAAGGACGACGCGGCCTCCGCGAAGCGCCTGCTGGCACTCTGGATGGACCGCGCGTGGCGCCGGCCCGTCGGCGACGCGGAGCAGGCGCCGTTCTTCAAGCTGTACGAGAAGGTCCGCGCCGGCGGCGGCTCGTTCGACGCCGCGCTGCGGGTCGCGTTCCAGTCGGTGCTGATGAGCGCTCCGTTCCGCTACCACAGTTCGCCCGCGCACCCGGACCCGGTGGTCGCGCAGCACGCCGTCGCCGGGCGGCTGAGCTTCATGTTCTGGGGCGAACCGCCGGACGCCGAACTCCGCGACCTCGCGAAGGCGGGCAAGCTCCGCGACCCGAAGGTGCTCGACGCGCAGGTGGACCGTCTGCTCGCGGACCCGCGGAGCCGGGCGTTCGTGCGGCCGTTCGTGACGCAGTGGCTCGAACTGGAACAGCCGATCACCATCGCACAGACCCACATCAACAAGCAGGACTTCCGGTTCGCGCGCTACCTGAAGGTGTCGATGCGCGACGAGACCCTCGCGTACTTCGCGCAACTCGTCGCCGACAACCGCCCGGCCGCGGAGCTGGTCGCCAGCGACTGGACGATGATGAACGACGCGCTCGCGCTGCACTACGGCTACCCGGCGCTCGTCGGCGGCGAGTTGCGCAAGGTGAAGCTCCGCGCCGACGACCCGCGCGGCGGCGGGGTTCTCGGTCACGCCGGGATTCAGTCGATGCTGACGTGGATGGGCGAGAACTGGGTGATCTACCGCGGCGCGTGGGCGCTTCGGCACGTCCTCGACATCCCGCCGCCCCCGCCCCCGCTGGAGGTGCCGGAACTGAACCCGTCGGACGGCAAGAACAAGGGCAAGCCGTTCCGCGAACTGCTCAAGCAGCACCAGAGCGACGCGCGGTGTTCGGTGTGCCACAAGAACATCGACCCGGTCGGGTTCGCGTTCCAGAACTTCGACCTCAGCGGGCGCTGGCGCGACGTGGAACACGAGAGCTACAAGCGGAGCGAACTGGACGGCCGCATCGCGTGGGTCGGCGAGGGCAAGACGCGCCCGGTGGACACCCTCGGACGCTTGCCGCGCGGCGAGGAGTTCAAGACGTTCGGCGAGTTCAAGCAACTCGTTGCGAAGCACTACAAAGACGACTTGGTGCGCGGCTTGATGAAGAACTTCTTCGTGTACGGCACCGGCCGCGTGCCGGGCATCGACGACCGGACGGAAATTGCAGCGATCATGGATCAGTCCCGCGAGAAGGGCTACCCGCTGCGCGACCTGTTGAAGGCCGTCGCGCGGTCGCGCGCGTTCCTCGAATCACACCAACTTCCTCAAGACCCGAAACCTCCGACTGGGAACCCGAAATGAACCGGAAGACGTACTGGATCACCCGCCGCGCGCTGCTCCGCGGGTTCGGCGCGACGATGGCGCTGCCGTACCTCGAAATCATGGGCGGGCAGACGCTCGCCGCGGAAGCCAGCGCGAAGGAGCCGCGGCGCCTCGCGTGCTTCTACATCCCCGGCGCCATCGGGCGCTCGACGTGGTTCCCGACCGACACCGGGAAGGGCTACACCATCTCCCCGGCTCACAAGCCGCTCGAGAAGATGCGCGACGAGTTCACGGTGCTGACGAACCTGTCGCACATCACCGGGCGCATCAGCGGTCACGTCCACCCGTACAACTGGCTGACCGGCCACAACATCAACATCAACCCGGGCACGATCACCAACACCGTGTCGATGGATCAGGTGGCCGCGAAGCACCTCGGACCGACGTGGGTGCCGTCGCTGGCACTGTCGTTCGCCGACGGCGTCGGAACCGCGACGCTCTCCCGCAACGCGCTGGGCGTGGACGTGGCGGCGACCGCGAACTACCGCACCGTGTTCGAGCGGCTGTTCCCGCCCGCGGACAAGGATCAACTGAAGGACGCGCACGCCCGCCTCGCGCTCAACAAGAGCGTGCTCGACACCGCCGGCGCGGGCGTGAAGGATGTCCAGAAGCACCTCGGCGCCGACGACAAGAAGCGGCTCGACCAGTACCTCGATTCGATCCGCGAGGTGGAGAAGCGCCTGGACGACAGCGAACTCATCCTCGACCGCGGGCGGCCGAAGTTCGACGAGGAGGCCGTGAAGACCGTGCCACAGGGCAAGAACGGAATGCGCGAGCACATCGAGATGATGATGGACCTGATCGCGCTCGCGTTCCAGACCGACATGACCCGCGTGGTGACGCACAGTTTGGGCGGCGAGGGCGGGCCGAACTACGACGAGTACAAGGACTGGGCACAGAAGGCCGGCGCCCCGGTGCGCGGCGCGCACGACGTCCACCACAAGGCGCAGGGCGCCGCGGACTCGCCGGAGGCGCAGGTGATCTTCGCCCGCGACCTGATGCTGGTCGAGTGCCTCGCGCGCCTGATGACCAAGCTGAAGGGGGTCCGCGCCGCGGACGGCAACCTGCTCGACCACACCATCGTCCTGTTCGGCGGGGCGCAGATCTCGAGCCACTCGGGCAAGAGCTTCCCGACGCTCCTCGCGGGCGGGCGCAAGCTCGGGTTCAAGCACGGCCGGCACGTCAAGTACGAGGGCGACAAGGTGCCGATGTCGAACCTGTACCTGACCATCCTCCAGCAACTCGGCTGCCCGGTGAAGGCGTTCAAGGAGAGC
>CANLGS010000567.1 GCA_947490035.1 Gemmataceae bacterium | reverse complement strand
CGCTCACGCTGACTCATCGCGACACGATTCCGGTCTTGTACCTCGATCATCGGGTGTCCTCCTCGGCCTGAGTGAGGAGGACACTTCTATCGAGTTAACACCGGACATTTCTAATGGGGTTCAACACGCGCGGCCCGCTGTTCGCCGATCCGACGCGTCAGCGATCCCGTGTCACTTCTTTCCCGCGGCCTTCTCGAAGTACGCGCCGGCGTTCTTCGTGTCGATGGTCGCGGCCCCCGGCTTCCAGTCGGCCGGGCACACCTCGCCGTGCGTCTCGAAGTGCTGGAGCGCGTCCAGCACGCGCAGCGCCTCGTCCACGCTGCGGCCTAGCGGCAGGTTGTGAATCGTGATCGCCTGCACGGTGCCTTCCTTGTCGATCACGAACAGCCCGCGCAGCGCGATCCCCGCGTCGAGCAGCACGCCGTAGTCGGCGCTGATCTTCTTCGTGAGGTCGGCCACCAGCGGGTACTTCAGCTCGCCCAGCCCGCCCTTCGCGCGCGGCGTCTCGACCCACGCGAGGTGCGAGTACTCGCTGTCCACCGACACGCCGACCACCTGGCAGTTCCGCTTCTCGAAGTCGGCGACGCGGTCGCTGAACGCGATGATCTCGGTCGGGCACACGAAGGTGAAGTCGAGCGGGTAGAAGAACAGGACGACGTACTTGCCGCGGAGGTCGGACAGCTTGTAGCCCTTCTTGACATCGCCGTCGACCACGGCGTTCGCGGTGAAGTCCGGGGCGGGTTGCGTGACCTGAGCCGGCATCGGTGGGACTCCGTTGGTGGGTGAGATTCGCGGACCGGCCGTCGCCGACCCACGCAGACATGATTAGGGATGGGGGCGCGCGTTTCCAGCGGGCGCCGCGAAGGGAGCGCATCGGGTACACCGATACGCCGGGCAGGTGCCGCTTGCCGAGCGGCACGGGCCAGCCCGCGTGTGGGCGACGCGGCCGTCTCCGGACACCACGAGTTGGGCAGCGTCCGCGCTCCTCATCCTCATCGTGGAAGCAACCGAGGACGCGCACCACGAGTTGGGCAGCCGTGCCGCTCGGCAAGCGGCACCTACCAAAACAGAAACGCGACCCAAAGGGTCGCGTTTCGACGAGTCGCTCGTTCGGTCACTTCAGGCGGCGGCGCCTCACCAGGCGCCAGCCGGCCGCGGCCAACCCGCCGAAGCCGAGCAGCAAGCCGGTGGCCGGTTCGGGCGTCGCGACCGGTCCGGGCGTCGGGGTCAGAACCGGTGTCGGCGTCGGAACGGGGACCGGGGTCGGGTCGGGCGGCGGCGCCACGTCGTTCAGTCCGGCCCCGAGGCCGATCACCCACCAGCCGCCGTCCGGAACGGTGACCGTCGCATCGCCGAGCGGCTTCAGCAGCGGGTCGGTGACCGCGACCTTCAGCGCGCGGGCGCCGTCGGCCCCCGGTTCGCTCAGGTCGGCGGTCAGTTGGACCGCGTTATCCGGCAGCGTGGCCGCAGCCACTTCGGGCGCGGCGGTCGCCAACCCCTGACCGCCGGCCGTTTGCCGCCGCAGCGCGCTGCTCAGGTCGCCCGGCTTCGGACCGCCCGCGAGGTAGGCATAACCGTCGGTGGTGTGGACGACGACGGGCACCGCGGCCCCGCTCAAGAAGCTGCTGGCACCTCCGCTGCTCACCTCGACGGTGCCGTCGCTACTCAGACGGGTGACCGCGACCGGGGGCGGGCCGTGAGGCGTTTCAAACCACCAGTCCTGATACCCGGACGGGCTGGACGAGCCAGCACCGCCGGACGTGATGGACACCCAGAACCCGTCCGCGGCCGACACCGGCCCGGCGGTCCCGAGTACCGCGACGCCGACCACGACGACCCACGCCGTTGCTCGACGCATAGCCCCACGCCCCTTCCTGGTGAACTCACCGATTCCACCCGACGGCGCGACATAGCGACTGAACGGTGCGAAATAAAGGCGAACTTGACGAACCAAAACGAGAAGCCCCGGCCGCGAGGCCAGGGCTTCGAGTTATTCGCTCGCTGAGGCGAGGGCCGCTTACGGCATTCCGGGCGGCGCGGGGGGCGGGACGACGGGCGCGGCGGCTTCGGCTGGCAACGGCGCGCCGAGCGCGCGCGCGGCCGGCGCGGTCTCCTTTGGTGGCGGGGTCTTGCCGTACTCCTCGTTGTCCAGGTGCAGCAGCACGCACCCGGTGATCATCGCCGCCAGCGTGATGAACAGCATCATCAGGTAGGCGCCGTCGCGCTTCACCGGCTCCGTCCGCTTGGGGCGGTCGTCGTCGTCGTCGCGGTTCTTGCTTTTGCTCTTGGCCATGAGTCAACTCCGGTCGGTGTCTGGCGAGGCGCACTCAGCGGACGATGCCGACGTTGTCGCCCTTGCGCGGCAGTTCGTCGGGGCGGAGTTGCGAAATGGGCACCCCGCGGGCCGGTCGGAACGCGGCGATGGCCTCCTTCGGGCGCAGCGACGTGCCCTGGATCACCAGCGTGCCGAGGTACTTGCCCTCGCTCTGGCGGTAGATGTCCAGTTTCGAGCCGGGTTCCAGCCCGGCGTCGATGCCGATGCTGATCTCGACGAAGTCGCCGTTGCTGGCGCGGGTCACGATGCCGCGGATGCCGTCCGGCAGCGGGGCCGGCGCCTTCTCGATGCTGCGGATGACGGTCGCCCCGCCGCCGCCGCCGGACTGCCGCAGTTCGGTGACCTGGGCCTGGAGAATCAGCACGCGGCCCGCGTTGTCTTCGGCGAGAGCCTTCTGGAGTTTGGCCTCGTTCTCGGCGCGGAGTTGCTCGCGGACGGCGTTCTCCTTCGCCAGAACGAGCTTCACGGCGTCGTCTTCGAGTTTGGAGTTGCGGTCGCGGGTCCGTTTGACCTCGTCGATATCGACGACTCGACCGGCAATCAGGAGCTTCTCGCGCACGTCTGCATCGGTGGCGTTTGCCAGTAACTTGTTGTAGTCGTCATTTCCCTTTTTGCTGTCGGCCGCGAGTTTGTCGTAGTTCGCGTTCAACTCCGTGGCGCGGTCCTGCTCAGCCTTCAAGAGGCGGGCCATCTTCGCGACCTCGCCCTCGAGCGTCTTCTGCTCGCTGAGGCGGGCGGCCTCGCTGTCCTTGAGCGCCTTCTCGTAACTGTCGGCACGGGCCTTCCAGTTGGTTCGCGTCACGTAGGTGGTGACGGTGAAGTACACCCACACGAGTGAGGCAATGAGAACCAGGAACGTCAGGATTTTGCCGAGCCAACTCATCGCACGCCCTCCCCGCTCGCCTCGTTTCGCGCACCACCACTATACGATTGACGACAACCCCGCGACCTGTCGGAAAAAGCCGGGGTCGTCACGGGTCGATGACCCCAAGCGTCTTCAGCCGCACCCGCAACTGCTTCTCGCGCCGCAACACCGTCTCACGGGTCTCGTACACGTTCACCTCGAACGTGGAGAGGTAGAACAGTTCCGACTGAACGCTGGCGCGGATCACGTTCATCCGCCTCAGGTTGTCGTCCGCCACCGCGATGTCGATGCTCAACTTGTCATACGCGCGGCGCTGCTTGATGATGTCGGCCGTCAACTCCACCATGCCCTGTACGTCGTCCGCGGTCGAGCCGGCCAGCCCCTCGATGCCGGGGAGCGGCTGGTCGTCGCTCCCCTTGATCGCCGCGCCCTTCGGCTTGCCGGCCGCATCGAGGGTCAGGTCGTAGAGCTTGATGTTCGGATCGACGACCGGGGCGTAGAACCCTTTGCCGCTCTTGGGGTTGGCCGCGTCGATCAGGTCTTTGGGGTTGCCCTTGCGCGCCCACCGGTTCCGCTCGGCGTAGGCCTTGAGGCGGCTGTAGCGGAACGCCTCGCGCTCCTCGAGTTCCTTCAGGTTCGCCCCCCACGTGTCGCT
>CANLGS010000566.1 GCA_947490035.1 Gemmataceae bacterium | reverse complement strand
TCGCAGGGCGTAACGCACCTAGAATCGCTATAATCACATCTGTACACTACACCCACCAAACCACCTTACTGGAGGGATGCCATGTCTGCCGAACCCGTGATGCCGCGCGACCCGCAGATCGTCGCGCTGACCGCCGCGCTCGCCGTGCCGTTCGAGCCGCGCGAGGTGAAGTTCAAGCCGCAGATGGTCAAGAACAACCGCTGCCTCGCGATGGCCTACATCGACGCCCGGCTCATCCAGGACCGGCTCGACGAGGTGCTCGGTGTCGAGAACTGGGAAGACGTGTACAAGATCCTGCCGGACGGCTCCGTGATGTGCCGCCTACGGTGCAAACTCGGCGACCGGTGGATCACCAAGACCGATGTCGGCTCGCCCAGCGAACAGCCCGACGGCGGCGACCGGCTCAAGGCCGCGTTCAGCGACGCGCTGAAGCGCGCCGCGGTCAAGTTCGGGATCGGCCGCTACCTGTACCGGCTCTCGGCGCAGTGGGTCGATTACGACCCGGTCAAGAAGCAGATCGTGGCGCCGCCGCAACTGCCGGCGTTCGCGCTCCCGAAGCCGAAGGTTCCCGCGAAGCCGCAACCGGCACCGACGCCGTCCGGGTTCATCGCGACCGAGCCGAGGAAGGAAACGGCGCGCCCGGAGGCGCCGCGGATCGACGCGCCGAAGCCGGTCGCGGTGAAAGCGGAGGCGCCGAAGACCGCGAACCTGCCGTCGAACGGTCAGGAGTTGCACCGGCGCCTGCGCGAGTACGACGCGAAGTTGGCGGCTCAGAAGCTGTGTCCGGTTGGGGCGCTGCTGGCGCACGTCACCCAGGCCGGCGTGAAAGCCGGCTACACCGCAAACATGAGCGAGTGGAACGGGCCGGCGATCCAGTTCGCGGTCGATGCCGTCCGCGAGTTCGACCAGACCGCCCGCCAGGGCAAGCCCGAACCCCACACCGCGGCATAATTTGCGCTCACGGCAAGCGATCCGAGTAACCTGGGTGAATTTCCCCGCGCAAGCCTTGCACCGACCGGCGTTCTTCGGTCAGAATAGCGGCCGTCATCTCGGCTCGCTCTCGATCGGTGCAAGGCAGCGTTACCCATGTTCCCCCTTCGCTCCAAACTGTTCGCGTTTGTCGTCGCCGCCCTTGCGACGGTCGCGTTCGTCGGCATCGCCGAAGCGGGCTGGGTGACCATCAAGAACGACACGAACAAGGCGGTCGTCGTCCAGGAAGTCACGGACGTCAACGGGAAGAAGGTCCGCGGCAAGCCGACGAAGCTGCTCGCGGGCGAGTCCTTCCGCGAGTTCCAAAACACCGCCGGCACCAAAACTTACGAGGTCGTAGACGCGGCGAACACGGCCACGTCGCTGTGGAGCGGCCCGCTGAACTGCAAGGCTGACACGCAATCGTTCAGCGTGACCAGCACAAAGGGCACCGTGACCGTGACTCCGATTCCCGAACCACCGAAGAAGCCGTAACCCAACTCCAAACCAACAACGCGGGCCGTCACTGCTGGTGACGGCCCGCGTTCGTTTGCGAAGCGCCGGCGTACTTTCGTACTGTCGCACGACGCTGAACCTAGCTCGCGAAGCCGCATGCGGCAGGAGACCAGGAGTTTTCCGTACTCGTGGCCCGCGCGGTCGGCTACAGTAGCGCACTTCCCCGCTGCTCTCCCCCTGGTTCTCCCAATGACCGTCGATCCCGTCCCCGCTCAGGCGCCGACGCGCACCCGCTACTGGGTTCTCTTCCTGCTCTGCCTGCTCGCCATGATTACCTACATGGACCGGGCCGCGAACGGCAGCGCGAAGAAGGCGATCATGGCCGACCTCAACGTGAGCGAGGCGGATTTCTTCTGGGTGCTGATCGCCTTCCAACTGGCCTACGCGCTGTTCGAGATTCCGTCCGGGTGGCTGGGCGACACGCGCGGACCGCGCGCCACGCTGCTCCGAGTGGTGGTGTGGTGGTCGGCGTTCGTCGCGCTGACGGGCTTCGTCGGAACCACCTACCTCGGCGTGTATCTGGGGTTCGGCGCGCTCATCGTGATCCAGTTCTTCTTCGGTGTAGGAGAGGCGGGCGCGTTTCCGAACATCGCGAAGGCGCTATACAACTGGTTCCCCGCTGCCGACCGCGGGTTCGCCAAGTCGGTTGTGTGGATGTCGGCCCGGTTCATGGGCGGGCTGACCCCGCTGGTGTGGGTGCTGCTCACCGACTGGAACATCGACGGCATCCACAAACTGGACGACAAGGGTAACACGACCGGACTGGGGTGGCGCGGCGCGATGTGGCTGTTCGCGGGCGTCGCTGGGGTGTGGTGCATCGCGTTCTACTTGCTGTTCCGCAACAAACCGGGTGAACACCCTCAAGTGAACGAGGCGGAACGCGCGCTGATCGACGCCGGGCGCGTCGAGACGAAGGGCCAGGTACGCGTGCCGTGGGGGAAACTCGTGCGGTCGCGCAACCTGTGGGCGGTATGCCTGATGTACGTCGTCACCAACTTCTGCTGGTACTTCCTGATGTACAACCTACCGGGGCTGATGAAGAAACAGTTCCCGGAGTGGACCCAGGACGCCAGCGGGCGCATCCTGCTCGCGCTCCTGGCCGGGTGCCCGCTGCTCATTGGCATGTTCGGCTGCTTGCTCGGCGGCATCCTGTCGGACCGCTACATCCGGCGCACCGGCGACCGGAAGTGGGGCCGGCGGCTGTTCGGGATGATCGGCTATGGCGGCGCCGGGTGCTGCTACTTCGCCGCCGCCGGCGTGCGCCTCGCTGACCCGACCAACCTGTTCCTGTTCGCGTTCTTCCTGATCCTGATGGGCTTCATGAACGACCTCATCATGGCGCCGGCGTGGGCCGTGTGCCAGGACATCGGCCGCGACTACGCCGCCACCGTGTCCGGCGCGATGAACATGTTCGGCAACCTGGTCGGGGCCGTGTCCACGCTGCTCATCACCGGCCTCATCATGAAGAGTTACGGTGACATTCAGGGGAGCATGATCTGCTTCACGATGTACGGGATCGTGTACTTCCTGGGCGTCGGGCTGTGGATGCTGATCGACGCGTCGAAGCCGATCGTGTCGGACGCGGAACTTCAGGCGACCGACGGCAGCGGGACCACCGGAACCTGATCGACCGGTTCGGCCGCGTCCAGCGCCTCATCGGACACTTCCTCGGTGTACGAACACACCGAGACAACACCGTTAAGCACGGTGAGGTAGTGGCACGGCTTCTCGGTCCAGCAGCCGCTGTTGAAGTAGTGAACCGGGCCGGCGGTGTTCGCGACCGCCGAGTGCGTGTGCCCACAGCACACCGCGTCGCACCCGCGCTTGGCCGCGTACCTCAGCGCGTCGGTTTCGATCTTCTGCACGCACCGCAGGAAGATTTTGCTCCGCCGCTTCGCGAACTTGGCGAACGTGTGCGATCTGTCGATGCGCTGGAGCGCGTGGTAGAACCGGTCCGCGACCCACGTGATGAACGGGTAGCGCGAGATGACCTCGTCGAACCGGTGGCCGTGGAGGAACATGATCTTCCGCCCGCCACTCTGGACTACGATCTCGTCGGCGCAGCGCACGCCGAGCAGGTGTGAGACGATCTCCGCCGGGCCGTCGTGGTTGCCGTTGATCCAGACCACTTCCATCTCGGCCGCGAGTTTGCGGATCTCGGACAGTATCTTCCAGTGGCGTCTCTTCAACCGACGGAAGTCGATCGAGTCGAAGACATCGCCATTCAGGATGAGTTGTTTCGCTCGGAGTTCGCCTTTGCGTACCCCGGCGAGGAAGTGCGCGAGATATTTCGCCTGACAGTTTTCGCTGCCCAAGTGGATGTCTGAGATGACGACGGCATCGAGCAAGGGACACCCCGCTAGCGTGTGGAG
>CANLGS010000565.1 GCA_947490035.1 Gemmataceae bacterium | reverse complement strand
GCCGATTCGCGAGCTTCGCGATCGAGGTGGTTTTGCCCGACCCGTTCACGCCCGCGATCATGATGACCGTCGGCCCGGTCGTCTGGAAGGTGATGCCGGGCGACGCGTCGGTGAGCAGTTCGCGCAACTGCGCCTTCACGAACACTTCGACCTCGCCGGTTATCTCCTTGTCGCGGAACCCTTGGCGGACGCGGTCCACGATGAGGAGCGTGGCCTGCGTGCCCACGTCCGCGAGGTACAGCCGCTTTTCGAGTTCGTCGAGGAACGCCTGATCGACCTTGCCCTTGCGGCGCAACAGGTCGAACACGCCGCCGAAGACGTTGCGCGTCTTGGTCAGCCCCGCCTTGATGCCCTTGAACAGCCGCCCCAGCATGCGCCGCCCTCGTGAGTGGATAAGCCTATTGTATGGGACACGCAGTCGCTTTGTTCTTGCCCCTCTCCCGCAAGGGGAGAGGGCAAGAGCAGACCCTCTCTCGCTTCAAGTTGACCGCGCGGCGCGCGGCTCATATCATCAACTCAATCTGCCGGATGTACCGTTTGTGCCGGCCGCAATGCCTCCCCTGGCGCTCGAGAACTCCATGAGCACGGAACAGAAGCCGCCCGAGACCGAGTTGCCGAAGACCGAGCCGAAGGCGGAGCCGAGCCTGCTCGCGACCAAACTCGCGACCGGGTGGGAGCAGTTCAAGCAGGGGAAACTCCTCAGCTACCAACTGATGGCGCTGATCCTCGTCATCGTCGCGGGCATCGGGACGTGGGTCTACATCGCGCGCGGCAACCGCAAGGCCGAGTCGGCGCTGTGGACCGAACTGGACGCGCTCCAGTCGGCGTCGTCGCTGGAAGAGTTCGCGAAGAAGAACCCGAACACCGTGCAGGGGCGGATCGCCACCCTCGACGCGGCCCGGCTGCGCCTGGGGCGGGAAGGCATCGACCTGTTCACCGCGCAGAACGCGGACGTGCGCAAGAAGGCCGTCGAGAGCGTCGAGTTGGCACGCGAGGCGTTCACCAAGTTGGCGGACGAGTACAAGGACGACCCGCTCATCCGGCCGGAGTGCCTGCTGGCCTGCGCGAAAGCCGAGGCGGTGTTGATCGGCATGACGAAGGAAGGCAGCACGGAGTCGCGCGGCGATCCGAAGAAGGCGATCGAGTGGCTCGACAAGGTCGCGGCGGCCGCGCCGGACACGGACTGGGGCAAGGACAGCAAGAAGCTGGCCGACACGCTGCGCAACCAGAACACCCAGGACCAGGTGCGCACCCTTCAGACGAGCGTGTACATCATCACGGCGCCGCGAATTCCGGGTCTGGACCCGAAAGACCCGCGGATGCCGCGCGACAAGGACCACGGCTTCGGCGGCTTCGGCCCGCCGTGATTCAGTGAGGAGTGAGGAATGGGGAGTGAGGAGTGAACGCCCCGAAGTGCGGCACTCCCCACAATCGGTTCTGGCTCCTCACTCCCCACTCCTCACTCCTCACTTTCTTCCCATGTCCGACGAACTCGAAGACGACCTCGCGGCCGAACTCGAACCCGAAGTGGTTCCCGTCGCGGTCACGCCCAGCGTGCGCCTCCGCGAACCGCTCGACCTGCACGTCATGGTCAAGTCCGAAGGGATGCGTCTCGACCAGTACGTTCTGCTTCACCTCGGCGCGGACTTCAGCCGGTCGGTGGTGCAGCGCGCCATCGAAGCGGGCGGCGTCACGGTCAACGGCAAGCCGGCGAGCAAGCCCGCGTACAAGGTGCGGAAGCACGACCGGTTGCACGTCGCGATGCCGGAACCGACGCACGCGATCTCCGTCCCCGAAGACATCCCGCTCGACATCCTGTTTCAAGACGAGTGGCTGGCGATCGTCAACAAGCCGCCGAACATGGTCGTTCACCCGGCGAAGGGGAACTGGTCCGGCACGCTCGTGAACGCGCTCCAGTGGCACTTCCGCGAACACCTGAGCAGCGGTTCGGGACAACTCCGCGCGGGCATCGTCCACCGGCTCGACAAGGACACCAGCGGCGTCATCCTCGTCGCGAAGGACGACGTGACGCACCGCGACCTCGCAATGCAGTTCGAGGCGCGCAAGGTGTTCAAGGAGTACGTGGCGATCGCGAACGGCGAGTTGGAGCGCGACTCGGACTACATCGAAGCGGCGCTGAAGGGGAACCCGCACGACCGGCTGAAGATGTGCGTCTCGACCGACCCGGACGCGAAGCCGGCGCTGAGCTATTACGAGGTGTTAGAACGGTTCCGCGGGTTCACGCTGGTGAAGATCCAACCGCGCACGGGCCGCACGCACCAGATTCGCGTTCACCTGCTGCACGTCGGTTGCGCCGTCCTCGCGGACAAGATTTACGGCGGGCGCTCGCACCTGAAGTTGTCGGAGCTGGCGCCCGGCGCGCCGGACGGCGACGAGGTGTTGATCGCGCGCCAGGCGCTGCACGCGTTCCGCCTGCGGTTCCAGCACCCGCGCACGGGCCAGTGGATCGAAGCGGAGGCACCCTTCCCGGCGGACATGCGCCGCACGCTCGACGCGCTACGGGCGCACCGAGCCGTGAGGTGAACCCCGGCCGCAAGGCCGGGGGTGCGCGGGACCGGCGCGACCAACCCCCGGCCTTGCGGCCGGGGTTCACCAACTCACTTCGGCGTGATGGTGATCTGCGCCTTGGGCTTCATCATGGCGATGACGGACTCGCGGATGCGCATCGCGTAGAGCATGCGCACGTCCTCCTTCACCTCCTCGAACTTCTTGGCCACCCCCTGGCGGCGCTGGGTGACGAGGATCAGGTGGTAGCCGAACTCGGTGGCGACCACGTCGGACATCTCGTAAGCCTTCAGCGCGAACGCGGCCTTCGCGAACGGCTCGACCATCGCCCCGGCGCGGGGGAAGAAGTTCAGGTCGCCGCCGTCCTTCTTCGACGGGCAGGTGCTGTACTCCTTCGCGTAGGCCGCGAACAGTTCGTCGGTCCGGTTGGCCGACGCCTGCGCCTTCGCGACCGCGTCCGCCGTCGGCGGCAGCGCGGCGACCGACTTCGCCGCCTCCTGTTCGACCACCTGCTTGATGCCGCGCAACTTCTGGGCCGCGTCCTTCTGCTTGTCCGCGTTCTCGCCGGGCGTCATCAGGATGTGCCGGGCGCGGACCATCGTGCCGTCGAACACGTCCGGGCTGCTGTCGAACAGTTGCTTCAGCGCCGCGTCGGTGCCCTGCTGCTGGACGAACTTCTCCCACTTCATCTGGGCCGTCACCTCGACGCGGAACTCCGCCTCGGTGAGCATCATCGCTTCGAGTTCCTTGGTGTAGTCCTTCTTCGCGTCGTTCAGTTCCTTCTTCAGGTCGGCGATGAGTTTGTCCACGTCCTTCTCGTCCACCATCACCTTGAGCGCCGTCAGGTACTCGTCGATGAGGGCGTTCTCGATCAGGTGGGCCATGATCTCCTTGCGGGCCAAGTCGCGGTGCGCCTCCGGGAACTGGCGCAGCGCGCGGTACACGGCGACCTCGGGAATGGCCTTCCCGTTGACGATCGCGGCGTTGCCGGCGGGCCGCACCTCGGGCGCCTTGGGCACCGGCGTGACCAGCGGCGCGACGGGCGTAACCGGCGGCGGCTGACCCGGCGCCGGCGGTTGGGCGGCGGCCGACGCGGCCAGCGCCGAACCCAGAACCAGGGCCGCGGCCCCGCGAATCATCTTGCGCATCTCGGACTTCCTCCAGGCGGATCGGGTGTCCCTTAGTTCCCCCACTTGCGGACACCCCGGTCTACAAAGGTCGTGGGCTATAGCGTCGTCTGGGCGGGTGTCAATAGGAAGCGAGCAGTGTGCAGCAAGCAGTGGGCAGAAAAGGCAAAGCGGACCGAAGTCGATCAATGTTTCCGTCTTTCGACTTCCT
>CANLGS010000564.1 GCA_947490035.1 Gemmataceae bacterium | reverse complement strand
TAGTTCCGCGCCGTGCGAGTTGGTGAGTTGCTCGACGTGGCCCTTGATCGCGAGGTGATGCTTCTTCGCGGCGGTGAAAATGCGTCCGCACTGCGCCGGTGTGAACGCGATGGACTCGCAGAACACGTCCACCCCTTCCGCGAGCGTTTCGCGCGCGACCGCGGGAATCATCTCGTCACAGATCAGCGAAACGTAATCGTCCCCGCGCCCGGCGAACTCCGGTGGAACCGCGTGCGCCGCGAGCAGCGTCGGCGACACTTCCACGCCGCACTCGGTTGCGACGCGGCGAGCGACTCGCAGCATCTTCAGTTCGTCGTCGAGCGTGAGGCCGTAGCCGGACTTGATCTCGACGCACGTCACGCCTTCCGCGATCAGCGCCTGAAGTCGCGGACGTGCCGCGTGGAACAACTCGTCTTCGGTCAGCGTGCGGGTCGCGCGCACGGTGGAGAGGATGCCGCCGCCGCGCTTCGCGATCTCGGTGTACGGCACGCCTGCGAGCCGCGCTTCCCAGTCCGCCGCGCGCGACCCGCCCCACACGAGATGCGTGTGGCAGTCGATGAAGCCCGGCGTGACGAACTTCCCCGCGCAATCGGTGACCGCGCCCGTGTGCGCGCGGACTTCAAGAGAATCAGTAGGCAGGATGGCCGCGATGGTCTCACCGCGAACCGCGAGGGCGTGATCTTCGAGCAAGCCAAAGGGCGCGCTCACTTTCGGGTCGAAGGTCGCGAGCTTCGCGTGAATCCAGACGTGATCGAACGGTTCGCGGTCCATACCGCTATTGCACCCGCGCGCGGCACGCGGTGCAACGGGAAAGGCTCACTTCAGTAGTTCGCGCACGCGCTCTTTCAGTCGCACCAACCCGGCCTCGAAGCGGTCCTTGCCGTCGGGGAACTTCTCGTTCGGTAGCCCTTCGTACATCGCGCGAATTGTGCCGTCGCGATCCACGACGACGAGTCGCGTGCCGTGGCCGAAGGCGTCGCCGTCGGTCACGTCCGGACCGACGTTCCGCTCCACGGCTTGCTTGAACTGTTCTTGCACGAGTTTGTGAACGGTCTTCTCGTCGCCGGTGAGGAACAGCCAGTACTTCGGGTCGGCGCCGCGCGCGTCCGCGTACCCGTTGAGTTGCTTGCGGTCGTCGTGGACCGGATCGACGGTGAACGTGACGAGCTTCAGTTTCCCGCCTTGCAGTTCGGGCGCGAGGTCGGTTTGAAGGCGCTGCATCGAAGACGTGACCGCCGGGCACGGGCCGTTGCAGCGCGTGAAGATGAACGACCCGACCCACACCTGCCCGCGCAGGTCTTTGTCGGTGATCGTCTTCCCGCCGCGCTCGGTGAGCGAGAACTCGCCCACGGGGTAGTCCAAGTCTGGTTCCTTTATGGGCTGCGATGTGCGAGCGCCGCACCCGGTGAGGAGGAGAAACAAATACGGAAGGAAGTGGCGCATGGGTGGTCGCGAAGATGCCACCCGCTCCCTGACGGTCGCGGTTCACCCAGGTTGGTGAACCGCGACCGTCAGGGAGCGGGTGGAGTTTGGGGTCACTTCACCAGAAGGGCGTCGATCATGAGCAGAGCGAACACGCCCGGCAGGTAGAAGAGCGAGGAGTGCAGAACCTTGCGCGCCTTCCGGTCGGTGCGGTCGCGCGCGAACGCGACCGCACGGCGGAGGTACATCAAGCCGAACACGGTCGCACCGGCGCCGAACAGCCAGCCGCCCAGACCCGCGAGCGGAAGCAAGAACCCGAGCGGGAGCAGCGCCGCGGCGGTTAGCACCATCACGAACGCCGTGTGTTGGCCGGAAGGGTCGCATCCGGGCAGCATCTTCAGCCCGCCGGAAGCGTAGTCGGCGCGGTACATCCACGCGATCGCGAGGAAGTGCGGAATCTGCCACAGGAACAGGATCGCGAACAGCGCCAGGGCGCCTTCCCAGTTGTTCCACCCCTGCGCCGCGTACCAGCCGATCACCGGCGGCAGCGCGCCCGGCACCGCGCCGACGGCGGTGTTCCACGCGGTCTTCGTCTTCATCGGCGTGTAGATGAAGGCGTAGGCGATGAACGTGAACGCGGCGGCGACGGTCGCGGGCAGCGACACGGTCGCGGCGAGGTACGCGAGACCGGCGCCCGCGAGACCGGCACCGAACGCGGCGGCTTCTTCGACCCGGATGCGCCCCGCGGGAAGGGGCCGCTTCATCGTGCGGCGCATCCGCGAGTCGATCCGGCGCTCGAAGAGTTGGTTCAGCGCGCTGCCGCCGGCCGCGACCATTCCCGCGCCGACGAGCGTGTGGAATAGCACGCGCCACTCGGCGTTCCCACCGGCGCCGAGTAGATAGCCCGCGCCCACGGTGAAGAGCGCCATCACCGCGATTCGCGGCTTGGTCAGTTCGAGGTAGTCGGCGAAGCGGGACGGCGCGTGCGCCCGCTGTCGCGCCCCCGCGACGGCCGGTCCCGCCGACGTGAGCGGCTTCAGTGTGTCGGTTTCGCCGGCCAGCGACACCTTCATCATCGCGCGTCTCCGCGTAAGTGACTGACAGCGACTTCCGGCGTGCGAACCGGCGCCTGCGCGCCCGCGTTCGCCCGACCGGAAACGTTGGGTTCTAGTGTATTACTCGACGCATTCGCCGGCTTCCGAAGGCGCAGCGCCAACGCCAGTGCGACCGCCCACAGGCCGCTGCCGACGAGCGCGTGCAGCGTGCGAATCGTGATGTAGTGCGGCGTCAACTTGACTTCGGCGAACAGCCCGCCGCCGAACTTCGCCAGCCACGCTTCCACGCCGAGATAGACCTGAAGCACGAGGAGCGCCGACAGCGCCCACCCGAACGCGCTCACGCGCGTTCGCACGTCGGGAGTCGCGAACGCGGCGTGCAGGAACCACACCGCGAGCGCCGCGGCCACGAACGCGGTGAGCATGTGAAGCCGCTGCGTCAGCGGCGTTGGGTCGTGCCTGACGAACGCGCCGAACACCACCTGAACGAAGATCAGTGCCGCGAGGATCGCCGACCAGCGCGCGAACTTTCGCGATTCGGGACCGTCGCGGTCGGGCGCGGTCGTTCGCACTGACAACATCGCGACGGCCGTGAGCAGGCCGAAGACGACCTGCGCGAAGATGCCGTGAATCTTCGCGAGGTCCGGGCCGATCAACTCGTTCAGCAGGACGCGGACGCCGCCGAGCAACCCCTGGATCATCACCGCGACCAGCACCAGCGTGCCGAGCAGTCGCAGCGTGCCGCCGCGGGTGTGGAGGCCCGACACGCCGACGGCCAGCGCCACCGCGAGGCCGATCAGCGCGACGCTCACACCGGGCAACGGGACGCGGATGTCCGCCCTCGACAGCGTGCCGGCTACGATCAACTTGTTCTGTGCGATCATCTCGTAGTGAAATCCGGCGAAGCCCGCGATCAGCACGAGCAAGCCGCCGAACACGACCCACCGCGCCCGTCGGCGCGGCTCTGTCACCGCGAGACCCAGCGCGAGAACGCCCATTAACCCGCCGACCGTGTACGCGAAGATGCGGTGCGAGTGTTCGAGGAAATATGCCGACTCGCCGCGGAACCGGTCCTTCTCGGCCGGCGTCGCGGTGCTGAACACGTACCACGGTTCGGTCGGCCACAGCGGGTCGGCCATGCCCGCAGCGAAGCTGGTCACCAACTGGCCGAGTGCGAGCAGGAAGAACGTGGCGACGAGGGTCGCGACCGCCCAGACGTGCAGCCAGCGCGGAACGGTACGAGACGGGTCGGTCATCGGTGCGAAGCTCAGGCGATGCGTCAAGGTGTTCGTTCAGTTTACGGATTCGGCGAGACGTTCGCAACGCACCCCGGGCGTTGCCCGGGGCTGAGGAGTGTCACCCCTCCGGGTGAAGAACGCAGTCCGAAG
>CANLGS010000563.1 GCA_947490035.1 Gemmataceae bacterium | reverse complement strand
TCATCCCGACAAACTACCCACAAACACCATTCCCGATAACCACCCAAAACACGAGCGAACCGTAAGCTCGACGGGTGCGGCCGCCCCAACTACCACGCCCGCGACGTGCAGACCGACGAGTTCATCCACTTCCCGGACACCCCGCCGGTTCGACCGCATCCTCCGCATCCTCCGCATCGACGCGCCCGACGCGCGGATGCGGGAAGCGTACATCGCCCGCAAGGTGCCGGACCTGGCCGCGGCGGAGCTGAAGAAGTGGGTGGACCTGACCAGCGACCTGCCGTTCGCGGCGCTGGCGGAAGTGGTCATCAGCGTGTGCTGCATGGGCAACGAACTGGAAGAGACGGCGAGACGGCGAAGCTGCTGCGCTCGATCGACGCGCGCAACCCGTCGAGCGCCGAGTTCGCGAACACGCCGACCGCGACCGACGCCGTGCCGTTCTGACTCCGAGAACGAAGACCAAGAGCCGCAGATGACGCAGAGGGACGCAGATCAAGACCAAGACAAAGAGTTCTTAACACACTCTTTGTCTTGGTCTTGATCTGCGTCCCTCTGCGTCATCTGCGGCTCTTGGAAGTCACTTCAACTCGCGCGGCGCGCGCACCCCTTCGGCGGTCACCAGTCCGACGCACACCGGGGCCGGCTTCGCGGCGGTCGCCAGCACCGGCTTCAGCGCCGCGGCGGTCAGGTCGTCCGCGTCCGTCAGCAGCACGATCACGTCGGGGTGACAGCCGAGCGCGGCGCGCACCGCGACGGAATGGTTGCTCTTCCCGCGCGGCTCCAGTGGCGCGAGCTTCGCGGTCGCGTCGCGCACGTTCGCGTCGGTCGCGAGGAGCGTCGAAGGGAGCAGCGGGCGCGCGGCACTGTCGTACACGATCACCTGGAACCGCACCGTCGCGGGCTGCTGCGCGAGCGTGGCGACGAGCGCGGCGCGGGCCGCGTCGAACTTCCCCCCGGCGCCCATGCTGCCGGACGAATCGAGGAGATAAATCACCGTCTGCCCCGGCTTCAGTGCGCCGTGCATCGCAAGGGAGGGCGTGTTGTTCGTCGGACCGCTCGCGCCCGCGGGCTTCACGTTCGGGTCGTGCAGCGCTACCGCCGGTGTCGTGTTCGCACCGGTCTTGCGAAGCAGCGCGACGAGTTCAGACGGGAGCGTGCGCGGCGGTGTCGGCGCGAACGGACCCCCGTGAAGCGGCGGAACCGGAGCCGCGACCGGCGGCGCCGATTCGGGTGGTCGCGGCGCGGTCTGCGTGGCACCGGTGTTTGGCGGTGGAGTGAGTGGTGTCGGCGGTGCTGGTGTCGGCGGTGTCGCGATTTCGACGCCCGGCGCGTCTTCGGTGAAGTGCATCCGCACGTGCGGCGCGCGGGTGTTGATCGCCGCTTCGCGCGGTGCGTGTTCGCTCTGGCGCAGCAGGGCGAAGAACGCGCCCACGGCGACGGCGTGAATCGCGACGGACGCCCACACCGCCCGGCGGAGGGCGACGCGGGTCGCCTCGGAACGCGGCTTCATGCCGCGCGGCATACCCGCGGGCGCGGGAAAAGGGAAGCGCGATTTCGCCGCGATCGGTTGTTCGCGGCGCGGCGGGCGACGAGGTCTTTTTGCACCGCGTCGAGTTCCGCGGCGCGCGTGCGGACGGCGTCCCACTCCGGGGTGGTCAGCGCGGCCGCGTCGCGGAAGCCCGCGGCGACGGCCCTTTTCAGCTCGGACGCGCTCTTCGCGTAGTCGTCCTTCGCGGAATCGGTCCCGCGGTTCGCGGCCGTACATCCCGCGAACGTCCGGGCGGCCGCGAACAGGTCGGCGGCCGTCGTCGCCACCTTCGCGAGTTCGTCGGCGGCCAGCGCCGCGTTCACGACGCGGTCGGCACGCACTTCGAGCGCCGCGACCGTCCGCAGCGCGGCGACCCGCACCGCGGCGTACTGCTGGGCACGCAAGTTCCGCGGGTTGCTCAGCCCGGTTTTCACCGCGTCCAGGAACGTCAACTTCTCGTTCGCGAGGTCGTTCACCGGGCCGAGCAGCGGGTCGGCCTTCATCGCCTCCACTTCCTTGAGCGCCTTCGTGTACCAGTCGCTCGCGGCGGTCAGTTGGCGCACGTCGGCGTTGATGTCGCCGCAGCGGATCATCGCGAGCGCGAGCCGCCGCTGCCCGGCCTTCGTGCGGGCGTCGGCGCACTGGCCGAGCGCCGCCCACGATTCGACCGCCCGCCGCGCGGACACGAGCGCCTGATCGCTGCTGCCGAGACTGGCGTGGAGCCCCGCGAGCCGCTCCCACGCGGCGGCTTCCTCCTCCTTCGCCTGCACGTTCCCGGCGTCCACGTCGGCGAGCTTCTGGAAGCGGTCGAGCGAGCTTTGCCACACGATCACCGCGCCGGTCGCGCGGCCGTCGCCCGCGAGCACCTGCCCCCACTTCGCGTATGCGAGGCCGATGTCGCGCTGCGCCTGCCCGCTGCCGGGGTTGGCGGCGGCGAGGCCGGTGAGCAACTTGGTCGCCTTGCTCGCGAGTTCGTTGGCCGGCGCGGGCTTACCCGCGGCGCAGTACGCGTCGGCCTGCTTGTACAGCCCGACCGCGAGGTCGCGCTTCACGCTCGCGGAGCCTTTGTCCTTCATCTCGGCGTCCGTGCGAAGTTCCACGCTCTTCGCGAAGGCATCGACCGCGCCCTGTGGGTCTTTGAGGGCGAGCCGGCCGTCGCCGGTGAACTCCCACCCGCGGGCGAGTTCGAGCTTCGCGGCGGCGCTCTCGGCGTCGAGCGTTTGCAGCGACTGGAGCAGCTCGCGCCCGGCCTCGTACTCGGCCAACCCGTCTTTCGCGAAGCCGTTGGCGAGGAGTGCTTCGCCGTACCGCGAGCGGGCGAGCGCGAGGTCGCGCTGGGCCTTCGCGGATTTGGGGTCGGTCTTCTCCAACTGCTCGCACTCCTCCTTGCCCAACTTCGCGTTCGCGAGCGCGGCCTCGATGTCGCCGGTGCGAATCTGAACCTGCGCGAGTCGGCCGCGGAGCAGCGCGCGGTCGGCGCGGGCCACCACGCCGTCGAGCACCGTACTCCTTCGCGGCGGTGGTCATCGGCGCGCGGTCGAAGGACACTTCGCCCAGGCGCGTGTGCGCGTCGGCGAGTTCGCGCCGCACGTCGGAGCGGTCCGGCGGGAACCGCGCGGCCAGTTCGTCGCGCAGTTTCAACGCCGTCGCGGCGCTCTCGCTCGCGCCTTTGGTGTCCCCGGTGCGCAGTTGGATGTCGGCGAGCGCGTCGAGGCTGCTCGCGAGGTCGCGCTTGCGCTCCAGGTCGAGCGGCGCCTTGTCGGACAACTCCTGGCGCGCGGCCCTCACTGCCGTTACCGGCCCAACTTGCTCATGTTCATCAGGAACTCGGCGTTGGACTTGGTCTTCGCCAACTGCTTGACCAGCGACTCCATCGCCTCGACCGGCTTCTGCTGCATCAGCACGCGGCGGATGAGCGTGATCTGTGCCAGCATCTCCGCCGGCAGCAGCCGCTCCTCCTTGCGCGTGCCGGACGCGCCGAGATCGATCGCGGGGTACACGCGGCGGTCCGCGAGCGCCCGGTTCAGCACCAGTTCCATGTTCCCGGTGCCCTTGAACTCCTGAAAAATCACCTCGTCCATGCGCGAGCCGGTTTCGATGAGCGCGGTGCCCAGGATGGTGAGCGTGCCGCCCTCCTCGAACGCGCGGGCGGCGCCGAACAGGCGCTTGGGCACCTCCAGCGCCTTCGAGTCCACGCCGCCGGACATCGTTCGCCCGCTGCCGGATGTCTTGTTGTACGCGCGGGCCAGGCGCGTCAGACTGTCGAGCAGTACCAGTGCGTCCTTGCCCTGCTCGGTCAGGCGCTTCGCGCGCTCCACGACCAGCTCCGCGAGCCGGGTGTGGCT
>CANLGS010000562.1 GCA_947490035.1 Gemmataceae bacterium | reverse complement strand
GGACACCTACGAAGACGGGGTTGGCAACCTGCAGGACTACGGGCAGGCGATGGCGTGGTTCCGCAAGGCCGCCGACCAGGGGAACGCCGCCGCGCAGAACAACATCGGGGCGCTGTACGAGAACGGGCAGGGCGTCGCCCAGGATTACGGGCAAGCGCTGGCGTGGTACCGCAAGGCCGCCGACCAGGGGCTGCGCGTCGCTCAGTCCAACATCGGGTCGCTGTACCAGAACGCTCAGGGCGTGGCCCAGGACTCCGCGCAGGCGATGGCGTGGTACCGCAAGGCCGCCGACCAGGGGCTCGCCGCCGCTCAGTATAGCATCGGCTGGCTGTACAAGAACGGGCAGGGCGTCGCTCAGGATTACGGGCAGGCACTCGAGTGGTTCCGCAAGGCCGCCGACCAGGGGCTCGCCGTCGCTCAGTCCAACATCGGAGGGATGTACGAGAACGGGCTGGGGGTTACCAAAGATATTGCCGAAGCGATCGAGTGGTACCGCAAGGCTGCTGCACAAGGCTATGCCCCAGCTAAGAAGGCTCTCCAGTCGCTCAGGGCGTCGGAGTAGCGTTTCGGCGAGAGGCTGCCGTCGGCTATCATTCATCTCATGCCCTCTCCCGAAGACACCATCCTGAAGGCCGTGCGCGACGCAGACCGCGCACGGCGGAACCTCGCGGCCCTCGCCACCCACTTCGGCGCGGCCGCGCCGGACCTGTTCGCGCCGCTCGGGCGCCTGCTGCCGCGAACCGCCGACCCGGACATGGCGCTCAACAATCTGGAGCGCCTTTTCGCGCGGCCGGAAGCTCGCGCACACCTCCCGGCGCTGCTCGACAACCGCGCGCGCGAACTCGACGCCACGCTCCTGCTGCTCGCCACGTCGCAGTTCTTCGCGGACACGCTCGCGGCCTACCCGGAGTTCCTCGCGACCGTGTTCCACGTGCCGCGACGCAACCCGTCCACCGCCGAACTCGTTGCGCAGTTGAAGAGCGAAGTGGACGCGGCCGGCGACGACCCCGGCGCGCTCCGCGCGTTCCGCCGCTTCCGCGACCGGCACACGCTCCGCATCGGCATCGGCGACGTGATCCGCGACCGACCGCTCGAAGAGATCACGCGCGAACTCGCCCGGCTCGCGGACGCGTCCATCGAAGTTGCGCTCCAGTATGCGCTGCGGACCGTCGGCGCGCGGTTCGGCCACCCCACCACGCCGGCGGGTCAGCCCGCGAAGCTCACCGCGCTTGCGTTCGGCAAACTCGGCGGCGACGAACTGAACTACTCCAGCGACATCGACCTGATGTTCGTCTACGACCGCGACGGCGAGACGAACCGAAGGGCGGGCGTCAGCAACGCGGAGTTCTACGGCCGCGTCATCGGCGAAGTGGTCCGGTTGCTGTCGAGTCACACGGATCGCGGACAAGCGTACCGCGTCGATCTGCGGCTGCGGCCGGAAGGCAACCGCGGGCCGCTCGCGCGGTCGCTCGCCAGCACGCTGAGTTACTACGACACGATGGGCCGCACGTGGGAGCGGCAGGCGCTCATCAAGTTGCGGCACGTGGGCGGCGATGTCGGGCTGGCGCGCGACTTCCTCACGGCGGTCGAGCCGTTCGTGTACCGCAAGTATTTCAGCTTCTCCGAGATCAACGAGGTGAAGGCGCTGAAGCGCCAGATGGAGGCGAAGGCGGCGCGCGCGCAGGCCCAAGACGCCGACTTCCCGCGCGACGTGAAGACCGGGCGCGGCGGCATCCGCGACATCGAGTACACGGTGCAGTTCCTCCAACTGCTCAACGGCGGCGACCTGCCCGCGGTGCGCCAGCGCAACACGCTCTTGGCGCTCGAAGCCTTGGAGATCGCAGGGTGCCTGAGTTCGCAAGAGACGTACATCCTCGCGGACGCGTACCGCTTCTTGCGGAAGACCGAACACCGGCTGCAACTGCTGTTCGACCTGCAAACGCACAAGTTGCCCGCGGAGTCGGACGAGCTGCGCAAGCTGGCGCGGCGGATGGGCTACTCCGAGGCGAGCGGGGGGCGTAAGCCCCCTGTTAGTGAAGCAAGTGAAGACACGAATGAGGTAGAAGAAACAGGGGGCTTACGCCCCCCGCTCGCCAAGAGCGCGCTCGCCGCGCAGAAGCGCTCCCCGCTCGACGAGTCCGACCGGCCGCCGCTGGACACGCGCGACCTCTTGGTCGATCCGCTCGACCAGTTCCTGAAAGACCTGCACGACAAGACCGCCATCGACCGCACGATCCTGAACCACCTGTTACACCAGTCTTTCCAGGGCGAAGACGGGCAGTCGGAGCCGGAAGCGGACCTGATCCTCGACCCGGACCCGGACGCGGAGACCGTGCGCGCGGTTCTGGGCCGCTACCCGTTCCGCGACATCCCGAAGGCGTTCGCGAACCTGTCCGCGCTGGCGCGCGAGAGCGTCCCGTTCCTGTCCGCGCGGCGGTGCCGGCACTTCCTCGCGAGCATCGCGCCGCCGCTGCTGCGGGCCGTCGCCGCCAGCCCCGACCCGGACGCGGCGCTCACCGACCTGGAGCGCGTCAGCGCCTCGCTCGGCGCGAAGGCCGTGCTGTGGGAGCTGTTCAGCATCAGCCCGCCGAGCCTGAAGTTGTACGTCGAGTTGTGCGCCGGCAGTCCCTTCCTCTCGGCGCTGCTGGTCAACAACCCCGGCATGGTGGACGAGTTGCTCGACTCGCTGGTGCTGAACCAGCCGCGGACCGCCGACGAGTTGCACACCGAACTGACGGAACTGCTCCGCGGCGCGACCGACCCGGACCCGATCTTGCACAGCTTTCAGGACAAGGAGTTCCTGCGCATCGGCGTCGGCGACCTGCTCGGCAAGGCCGACGTGCGCGTCACGACCGCTGCCCTCTCGGACGTGGCCGACACTATTCTGAATGAGGTGGTGGAGCTGGTGGAACCTGCCCTCCAAACCAAATTCGGTCGCCCGCAAAGCCCACTCGTTGCAACGAGTGGGCAGCAACTCTGCCCCTACGTCCTGCTCGGCCTGGGCAAGCTCGGCGGGCGCGAGATCAGCTACCACAGCGACCTCGACCTCTTGCTCGTGTACGCCGAGGACGGCAGCACGTCGCGCGGCGAGTCGAACCGGCTGTACTTCACCGAACTGGCGCAGCGCGTCATCAAAACCGCGAGCCGGATGGGGCCGATGGGCCGGCTGTACGAGGTGGACATGCGACTCCGGCCGACCGGCAAGTCCGGGAGTCTGGTGCTGCCGCTCGCGGAGTTCCGCCGGTACTTCGCGAGCACCGCGTGCCAGCTCTGGGAGCGTCAGGCGCTGGCCCGCGCCCGCGTCGTGCGCGGCGACACCGCGTTCGCGGCCGAGGTGATGGCGGCCGTACACGCCGCGATGCTCAGCCCCGCGTGGCGCCCGGAGTTGGTGGACGCGGTCCGCGCGATGCGCCAGAAGCTCGAAGCCACCGCGAATGCGCGCAGCCTGAAGCGCGGCCCCGGCGGACTGACGGACGTGGAGTTCGCGGTGCAGTTGCTCCAACTGAAGTACGGCCGCGAACACCCCGACGTGCTGACGCCGAACGTGTGGGACGCGCTCGACGCGCTGGCCGCGTGCGGCGTGCTGCCAGCCGCCGCCGCGACCGCCCTGCGCGACGGCTATTCCTTCCTGAGGCTCGTGGAGGCGAGGTTGCGGATCGTCACCGACCGGCCGCTGACGGAGATACCGGAAGCGACCGACGACCAGGCGAAGCTCGCGCACCGGCTCGGGTTCGCGACCACCGCGGACTTCCTGACGGCGTTCCGCCGGACCACCGCGACCGTGCGCGCCGGCTACCTCGCGGTGCTGGCCCGCGAGCGGGGGTCGTGAGTGTAGTCATCACGCTCCGCGTGATGTCCGGCTTACCGAATCCTCGTT
>CANLGS010000561.1 GCA_947490035.1 Gemmataceae bacterium | reverse complement strand
GCTCGGCCGCGTGCAGCGCGCGGCGGAACTCTTGCTCCGGTTCGATGACGTGGTCCGCCGGCATCACGACGATGGTCGCCTCCGGGTCGGCCTTGCCGATGATCGCCGCGCCCAGCCCGACGCACGGGGCGGTGTCGCGGCCTTCCGGCTCGCCGATGATGTGGTCGTGTGCCAACTCCGGCAACTGAATTGCGGTCTCGGCGGTGTACTGCTCGCCAGTGACGACCCACGTCCGCTCCGGCGGGATCTGCGCCGACACGCGATCGACCGTGCTTTGCAAGAGCGTTCGGTCGCCGCTGAACGTGAGGAACTGTTTGGGCCGCTTGACGCGGCTGCGGGGCCAGAACCGCGTTCCGCCGCCGCCGGCCATAATCATCGCGTGGAGCATGGGGAGTTCCGTTCCGTGGTAGGCTCAGTTCAGGATCGTCATCTCGGTGATCGCGGGGAGGCGCGGCGCCTTCGCCGCGAGTTCGTCCTCGTCGAGCGCGAACAGCGGCGATATCTCGACCAGGTTGCCGTTCGTTTCAACGCCGGCCCGTGCCAGCCACTGCGCGTACAGCGCGAGCTGCGCGACGGCGGAAGTTTCGGGCGAGTCCGGCCCGGTCGCGTTCTTGATCGGGGCGAACTCCTCGTCGCGCGGCGTTTCCACCGCCAGCCAGCGCTCGGCGTGCGGCAGCGCGTCGAAGATGAACCGCTCGAACTTCACCGCGTTCGGCTCGCCCGCGGGCGGCGCGGGCACCATCGTTCGCGTGTGCGGGTCGTAGTGCGCGACCGACTTCCGCGCCGCGTGGTACGGCAGCGCTCCGGCCGCGGTGCGGGTGACGCGCTCCAGAAACCCGACGCTGAACAGGTGGATGGCCGGGCTGCCGGCGCGGAAGCGGAGTTCGCCGTTCGCGTCGCGCTCCTCCGAGAGGTGCTTCGGAAGTTGCGTGTACTCGGTGATCGAGCAGCGCCCGTTCACCTCCACCAGCACGCCGACCTTCTCTTCGGGAAGTTCCTTCGCGATCACCTTCGACGACGCCTCGGACTCGGTCGCGAGGTGACGACCGATGAAGCCGGGGTCGCACACCTTCACCAAAGGGTTGTCCACCTGGAAGTAGAAGACGTGTTCGACGCCGCGCGCGGCGAGTTCGCGCAGCAGCCCGCTTTCGGCGAGCGCGGTGAGCGTGCCGCCGTGCCCGTTCGGGCTGAGGAACAGCCTGCCGGGCGCTTCCATCAGCAGGCGCCCGGTGCGCGGGCACGCCGCGGGCATCGTCCCCTGTTGGAAGAACTTCACCTGATCGGGTACGAGGCTGAAGTGTTCGTGTTCCGCAAAGAACGCGCGCGTGGGCGCGTCGGTCGCGGGGCTGGTCATCACCAGGAAGGGGAGCTTGTGTGTGTAGCGGCAACCGATCGCGAACACCTTCTCCGCGTGAAGCTGGTACAGCGACACGCCGGAGATCGGCGCGGCCGGGAACATGCCCTTCGGTTGAAGCGTGCCGAGTCGCGTGCCCTGCCCGCCGGCGACGAGCAGTGCCGCGATCTTGCCGCGTTGGAGTGCGTCCGCGCCGCGTGCTTTCTCTTCCGCCGTGAACGCCGCGGGCGTGACGTGCGGCGGGGCGAAGTTCGCCGGCATCGCGTCGGCCGAAGTGTTGACGCGTGCCCGCAGCGCGGCCAGTTGCGCGAAGTCGATGGCCGCGAGTTGCCGCACGAACGTCGCGCGCGCGTCGTTGTCGAGTGAGTCCCAGTCGAGCAGAACGTGTTCCTGCTCGCTCGCTCGCAGGCGCGTCAGGAGGTCGTTGGGTGGAGAGGTCATGTCTTGCTTTCCCACCCGCTCCCTGACGGTCGCGGTTCACCAACTCCCGGTGAACCGCGACCGTCAGGGAGCGGGTGCGTTCATCAAAACGTAAACCTCAGCCCGTCGTAGGCTGGCTCGACGCCCGCTGGCAGCGTCCGCATCAACTCGTCGTACTCCATCGAGTGCGCCATGTGCGTGAAGTACGCCTGTCGCGGCTTCACGCGGGCGACGGCTTCGAGCGCCTGCTCCACGCAGAAGTGCGACGGGTGCGGCTTCGCGGGTCGCAAGGCGTCGATGACGAAAACATCAAGCCCTTCGAGCAGCGGCCAGCTCCGGTCCGGGATGCTGCTCACGTCGGTGCAGTACGCGACGTTCCCGATGCGGAAACCGAAACAGTTGAACCGCCCGTGGATCAGCGGGATCGGCGTGAACCGCTCGCCAAGCACCTCGAACGGGCGCTCGTCGATGCGGAGGAGTTCGAGTCGCGGGAGCAGCCCGATGGGAACATCCTCGCTCCCCGGCGCGAACACGTAAGCGAACGCCTGCCGGATGACTTCTTCCACCTCGTCGGTGCAGTACATCGGAAGCGGTCCGTTGAGCGCGACCGGGAACACGCGCAGGTCGTCTAGACCGAACAGGTGATCGACGTGGTAGTGCGTGTACACGACCGCGTTGACGAGTTTCACCTTCTCGCGGAGCAACTGGAGCCGCATTTCGGGCGTGGTGTCGATGAGGATGTTGCCGCGCGGCGTGCCGATCAGGACGGAGCAGCGGTAGCGGTGGTTCCTGGTGTTGGTGGACGTGCAGACGCGGCAATCGCAGCCGAGCATGGGCACGCCCATCGACGTGCCGGTGCCGAGGAAGGTGAAGGTGCGCGTGCCGGTGTGCGTGTCGGTGAGCATCACGCCGCTATTTCACCGACCGCGGGCGAAAGTGACAAGGGGAACTGGAACGCCGCTTGCGGCTTCGCGAACGTCCGCGAAGCCGCAAGCGGCGGGAGAGGGTCACTTACCCCAGTCTTCCGCCGGGGCGCCGCCGGTCGGCCGCGGTTCCGGCTTCTTGTCCTCCAAGTGGACCGGCTTGTACCCGCCGCGCGTCCTGAAGAGCACGATGAGTAACACGTAGGCCGCGAGCATCCCCACGGGGAACAGGGCTACCGTCTTCAGCGCGTTCTTCTTCGCCGCCTCCTGCGTCTCCTTGATTGCCTTCTTCTCGTCGTCGGTCGCTGCTGCCTGCTTCGCCTCATCCAGCGGCTTGTACTCCCCGAACACGCTCGTCTTCTTCTCGCCCATCACCTTCGCGTGAATGGCCGAGTGGTTCGCGGCCAACTCCTTGTCTACCTCGCGGTCCTGAACGTTGCCAAGCAGCGGCGCGCCCAGAATGCCCACCGCCAACATGCCCAGCCCGCTGATGGTATTCAGTGTCAGCGCGCCGCCCTTCGGGAATTGTTCCGCCACCACGCCCAACATCGTTGGCCAGAAGAACGTCTTCCCGATGCCGTACAGCGTGGCCGCGCCGAGGATCATCAGGCCGGTCGCGACCGACAGGCTGAACAGCCCCACGACGGCAATCGCGGAACTCGCCGCGAGCAAGCCCAGCGGCGACAGTTTGTGGACGATCGGACCGGCGCAGAACCGCAGCACCATCATGATGACGGACGTGTAAATCAGCACCGCCTCGCCGGGCATCCCGAGTTTCTTCATCTCGGGCGTCATCAGGTCGCCGATCCAACTGTCGGTGCCCAACTCAGTGATCGCCAGCGGCATCATAATTAGCATCAGGAAGACGAACAGCACCCGGCCGAGCGACATCGTGTACAGGCCGAACGCCACGGACAGCGCGGTGGCAATGCCGAACCGCACCAGCGACCCCTCGGACAACGCCACGGGGCCGAGGTTCAGTGCGGTCGCGTCCGAGCCGAGGTTGACGCCGAACTTGGCCAGCACGTTCGCCAGCTCGAACACGATGAGCGTGTTGATGAGCAGCGCGCCGAAGAACCCAACTTCCTTGAGCATGTCGCGGAACGACACGCCGGCGGTGACCCGCTCGTTGACCGGGAACTTGCAGGCGAGCAGCAACCCGCCGTAGATGAACACCGGCAGGCCG
>CANLGS010000560.1 GCA_947490035.1 Gemmataceae bacterium | reverse complement strand
TGAAGCCGGCGTAGACTACCAGACCGCCAACGGCCGCGACTGGCCGAGCGTGCGGCAGTTTAACGTGTTCCTGGCGAACCGCATGGGGGCGCTGCTCGACCTCGTCCGCCGGTTCGAGCAGACCGACGTGCGCGTCGTGTCGCTGACCGTGGTGGAGACGGCCGACTGCGCCATCATCCGCCTCGTGCCCAGCGACTACGAGCGCGGGTTCGAGATCCTCACGTCCGCGAAGTTCGCGTTCACCGAGAGCGACCTGCTCGTGGTGAAGTTGCCCGACGACGACCGCCCGCTGCTGACGATCACGAAGGCGCTGCTGAGCGCCGAGATCAACATCTGTTACATGTACCCGCTGCTGATCGGCGTCGGGCCGATGGGCAACACGGCCATCGCGGTGTACGTGGACGACTTCGAGAGCGCCGCCGCCGCGCTCGAGAGTCAGGGGTTCACGGTGTTCACCGAGAGCGACTTGATGGAGTGACGTGAAATGCGGAGTGCGGAATTCGGAATGCGGAATTGAAAGCAGAAGATACAGACCAAGAACGGGCTGTTGGCTTTGTCTTCAATTCCGCATTCCGAATTCCGCACTCCGCATTACTGGCTACCACCCCATACAGCAGCCCACGCCGCCGGTGCCGCCGAGCAGCGGCAGTACGCGGCGCTCGAACGGCAGTTTCAGGTAGTCGGCGCGGTCGTACACCACCTTGCCGCGCATGATCGTCTGCGTGACGTGCGTCGAATGCTCGAACGGGTCGCCGTCGTACAGCACCAGGTCCGCGACCTTCCCCACCTCGATACTGCCATACTCCTTATCGATGCCAAGTAGTTTCGCGGCGTTCAGCGTGATCGCGCGGAGCGCGCGTTCCTTGTCCATGCCGGCGGCGACGGCCATTGCCGCTTCGTGGCGCAGCACGCGCGTCTTGGGAACGTAGCCCTCGAACCCGGTGCAGATCGTGACCGGCACGCCCGCGGCGTCGAGCGCGGCCGCGTTCCCGGTGAACGAGTGCAGCGTCTCCATGCTGCTGCCGGCGCGCTGCATCGTCGGGTGAACGACGACCGGCACGCCGGCTTTCTTCAGCTCGTCGGCCATGCGGTAGCCTTCGGTGCCGAGCGCGATGACCGGCTTCAGTTTGAACTCGGATGCGATGCGCAGCGCCGTCTGAATGTCGTCCTTGCGGTGCGCGGCGAAGTACACTGGAACCTTCCCCTCGAGCGCGGGAATGAGCGCCTCCAACTTGGGATTCTTCGCCGCTTGCGGCTTCGCCCGGTACGCATCAGCATCGGCGAACGCCTTGCGCACGAGCGCCGCAACGCCCATTCGTGAGGTCGGTGTCTTGCCCTTCGACGATTCGCCCAGGTTCACCACGACCGCGCCGACGGGCGTGATCGCGGCCGAATCCACCGTGACGCCGTCGGCGCGGAAGACGCCGCCGCGTCCCGCGATCGGGTTCTGCCGGCCGGGGGTCGCGTGGAAGACCGTCGTGCCGTTCGCCTGCAGGAAGTCGATCAGCGGCTCGCGCGGGTTGAAGCCGTCGAGCGCGCGAAGATCGGCCTGGTTAGGGTCGCTCGGTTCGTCCTGATCCTGGTCCGCCGGGATGTTCCACGCGCCGCTCAGCCCGATGGAGCAAAACGTGTCGATCAGCCCCGGCGTGACGTGCTTCGCCTTGTAGACCGGCATGTTCTTGATCGTCGCCGGACCGAAGTGGACGCGCAGCACCTTCCCGTCTTTGACGACAATCACGCCGGCGAACGCCCCGAACGGCGTCGCGCCGGCGGTGTGAATGTGTTCCGCTTCGACCGCGACCGCCCCTTTCAGTGCCTCCGTGCTGCCGTCGAGTTCAATCGCTTTCGCATCGGTCTTGCCGGTCGGCAGCGGCCAGCGCAGCCGGATGTGCGGCACCTTCTCCCCGGCCGGCAGCGCGAACCCGCCGGTCTGATGCGCGCGGTCCGCCGCGTCTTCCACGTCGAACACCTTCTTGCCGTCGATGTACGTGGCGAGAACTCGCGTGTAGACGCTGAACGGCCCGCCGTCGAGAACCACGAAGTCGGCGTCCTTGCCCTTCTCCAGCGAGCCGAGGCGGTGGTCGAGGTGCAGCAGCTTCGCCGCGTTGAGCGTGATTGCCTTCAGCGCGTCCGCTTCGTTCATGCCGCCGCGAACCGCGATCGCGCCCGTGCGCAGCATGAACCGCGACTCCGTCACGCTGTCGTCGGTGTTGATCGTCACCACCACGCCGGCCTTGTTGAGGATGTACGCGTTCTCTTCGAGAAGGCCCATCGTCTCGGCTTTCCCGCCGGGGCTGTCCACGATCGTCAGCGACACCGGAATCTTCTTCTTCGCAAGCATCTCCGCGACGCGGTAGCCTTCGGTCGCGTGCTGAAGAACGATCTCGAAGCCGAACTCCTCGCTGATGCGGATCGCGGTGAGCAGGTCGTCGGCGCGGTGGCAGTGGAAGTGAACCGTGCGCTTGCCCTCCAGCACCTCCACGAGCGGTTCGAGCGCGAGGTCGCGATCCACCTTCGTGCCTGCGTCGATCTTCGCCTTGTACTCCTTCGCCTTCTGGAACGTCTCGCGCTGCATCGCCGCGATCTTCATGCGCGTGAAGGGCGCGACACCCTTGCCCTTGCCGTAGCCCTTCGGGTTCTCGCCGTTCGCCATCTTCAGCCCGCCGAGGATCTCTTTTTCGCCCGCACGGCCGAGGATGCGCATCTCTTCGATGCTCGCGCCGCGGTACTTCAAGTACACGGTTTGGCCGCCGATGACGTTGCCGGAGCCGGGCATGACGTTCGCGGTGGTGACGCCGCCGGCGGTCGCCATGCGGATGCCGGGGTCGTCGGGGTTGAAAGAATCGATCGCGCGCACGCTCGGCTGCACCGGGCCGCTCATCTCGCTCAGGTCGTTGTTCGCGGACACTCCGGGGCGGCTCCACACGCCGACGTGCGAGTGCGTGTCTACCAGTCCCGGAATGATGACCGCGCCCTTCAGGTCGATCACCTCCGTGTCGGTGATGTCGAACATCTCGGCGAACGGGCCGACCTGTTCGATCTTCCCGTCTTTCACGATGAGCAGGCCGTTCTTGACGGGCTTGTCCTCGGCCGCGGTGTAAATCGTCGCGTTCGTGAACGCGGTTCGCTTCGCCCGCACCTCCTTCTTGTCTTGAGGCGCGGCCCCCCGCGTGATTTGGTTCGTCGGAACGAACGGCAGTGACAGTGCGATGACAATTGGAGCGAGTGGCAGGAGCCGGCGCATGCGGACCTCGGAGTGTGGTGGGCGGCAGAATCACCCACGCTACCCTGTTGCAAAGCCGGGTGCTAGGGTTATCATCCCGGATAGAAGACTCGTCGCGCCGCACGTCACGACCGCGACTTCATTCAGGTAGGAGGGCGACTCACATGAGCTTCAAAATGCAGCGGGTACATCTCTTCCACGCGGAGGTGGAAGACAAGCCGGGCGGGGCGGCGACCAAGCTCAAGAAGCTGGCCGAAGCCGGGGCGCACCTGGAGTACGTGTACAGTCAGCGGTCCCTCGCCAAGCCGGGCATGGGCGACCTGTACGTCGCCCCACTCCACGGGAACGGCGAACTGGCCGCCGCGCGCGCCGCGGGTCTGCACGAAGTCGGCGAGCCGATCGTCATGCGCGTCGAGGGCGACGACAAGGCCGGGTTGGGTGGCCGCGTCACGCAGGCTTGGGAGATGGCCGGCATCAACCTGCACGGACTGGTGATGTCCGTCGTCGGCGGGAAGTTCATCGGCTACGCCACCTTCGACACCGTCGCCGACGCGAACAAGGCCGCGACCATCCTGGCCGAGTTGGGGACCGCGTAAATTGCAGTGAGGAGTGGGGGATGAGGAGTGAGGAGATCAAAGCTCTTAGTTCCTCACTCCTCACTC
>CANLGS010000559.1 GCA_947490035.1 Gemmataceae bacterium | reverse complement strand
CGCCTTGTTGATCTTCGGCGTGCGGCCGAACTCCGACACGAAGCACACCAGCGTTTCCGCCAGCAGGCCGCGCTGGTCGAGGTCGGTGACGAGGGTCGAGAACGCCCGGTCCACGCTGCCCATCATCACCCAGTGACCGATCCCGTACCGGCCCGCGCCGGCCCCGGTCGCGCCCGGCAGCTCGCACGTGGTCTTCGCGTAGATGTGGTCGTGGTGGTCCCAGTTCAGGTTCCCTCCCCGCGGCGTATCGCCGAGTTGCGGCCAGCGCGCGTCCACGGTAACGAACCGGACCCCGGCCTCGATCAGCTTGCGGCCCACGAGGTAGCACGCGCCGCGGTGGCCTGCCCCGTAGGCGTCGCGCACCTTCTGCGGCTCGCGCCTCAGGTCGAAGGCGTCGGACACCTTCGGGCTGGTGAGCATGTCGAACGCCTGGTCGTAGAACCGGTCCATGCCCCGCACGTCGATGGGCGAGGTGCTGCCGCCGGCTTGCCGCCGGTCGAGCGCGTCCCGCAGCCCGTGGCGGCCGCCGAGCCGGTCGCCCTGGTTCTCGCCGCGCGGGATCAGGCCGTCGATCTTCCAGCCCGGGTCCGCCAGGTCCCGGCCGCCGGTCTTGAACACCTTCGTGCCGGCCGGCAGGAACCCGGTCCGCGTTTCCGCGGCCTGTTCGTGGTTGCCGGGCACCATGACGTACGGCGGCAGGTACTTGCACCCCGACCCGATGACGTGCGACACGACCGAGCCGATGTCGGGCATCGTGAGCGCCCCCGCGGCGGGGTGTGCGCCGGAGAGGGCGTACTGCGTGCCGTTGGGGTGCGCGTCGGCCCCGCCGCGGGCGTGGTGCATGCTACGCACGACGGCCAGCTTGTCCGCGATGCCGGCGGTGCGCGGCAGGAGTTCGGTGAAACGGACCCCGGGCACGCGCGTGTCGATCGGCTTGAACGGGCTGCGGTGGTCGACGAACGCCTCGGGCTTCGGGTCCCACGTGTCCATGTGTGACAACCCGCCCTGTTCGTAGATCACGAGGACGTTCTTCGCGGCCGGCCTGGGGTTCTCGCCAGCCGCCGCGAGGCACTCCGGGAGCGACAGGCCGAGGACGGAGGCGGCCCCGAGTTTCAGGGCGGCGCGGCGCGAGAGGGCGGCGTCGGCGCGGCGGCTAAACCAGTCGGGCAGAGGCATCCGGGGCTCCGAACGGGACCGCGGCGCGGGCCGGGTGGCGGCGGGATCGTCAATCTAGAATGCCAGCGCAGCAGGGCAACTGAAAGCACAATCGGATCGTTGCGGCACGATTCCGCCCCCAAAACCGGAGGGCGCGGCGTTCACCCCGTTTCCCTTTTCTGCCGAGCTGCACCCCGGTTAGACTCTGAACGCCCCGCCGACGTTCCACTTCCGAACGGACCGCCCGTGAAAACGCTTCTCGCACTGAGTTCGGTTCTCGCCCTCGCGGGCCCGGCTTCCGCCGACTACGCCGGGTGGAAGCACTCCGGCTCGGTGTACGTTCTCACCACGCCCGAGGGGGCCGACCTACCCGCGCCCGCGTCGGTCGAGGGGTTCCCGCTGCTCGTCCGACTGCACAAGGACTACTTCGACTTCGCCCAGGCGAAGGCCAACGGCGAAGACCTGCGGTTCGCGTCCGCGAAGGGCGAACCGCTGCCCTACCAGATCGAGGAGTGGGACGCGACGAAGGGCGTGGCGAGCGTCTGGGTGCGCGTCCCGAGGATTACCGGCAACGCGCGGCAGGAAATCAAGCTGTACTGGGGGAAGGCCGACGCGAAGGCGGAGTCCGACGGGAAGGCCGTGTTCAACGAAGCGAACGGCTACGTCAGCGTGTGGCACATGACCGGACCGGTGAAGGACGCCGTCGGCACTCTGGAATCGCAAGACACCGGCACGACCCCGACCGCGGGCGTGGTGGGCCAGGCCCGGCACTTCGCGGGCAAGCAGGGCGTCTTCGGCGGCGACAAGATCCCGAACTACCCCGCGGGCGCGGGTTCGCACAGCACCGAGGCGTGGGTCCGGGCGGAGCGGCCGAACGCGACCATCCTCGGCTGGGGCAACGAGGGCGGCGGGCGCGGCAGCAAGGTCCGTATGCAGCTCCGCAGCCCGCCGCACGTCCACATCGACAGCGACTTCTCCGATGTTCGCGGCGAAGGCCGCGTCCCGCTCGGTGAGTGGGTTCACGTTTGCCACACCTACGACCGCGAGGACGGCAAGGTCTACATCAACGGCAAACTCGACGCGAGCGCGAAGCCGCTGCTGAACATCAAGGCCCCGGCCCGGCTGTGGATCGGCGGGTGGTACAACAACTACGACTTCGTCGGCGACATCGACGAGGTGCGCGTCTCGAAGGTCGCGCGCCCGGCCGACTGGATTCGCCTGGAGTACGAGAACCAGAAGCCCCTTCAGACGCTGGTCGGCCCGGTGGTGCGCCCGGGCAACGAGTTCGGGCTGGCGGAGACGGAAGGAACCCTGCCGGAAGGCAAGAGCATGACGTTCCATGCGAAGGCCGGCGGCGCGCAGAAGGTGTACTGGAGCGTCGTCCGCGACGGCAAAGAGGCGGTCGTCGCCACGGACCGCTTCGCGTACACGCTCGACGCGGGCCGCGTGGTCGGCGACCAGACGCCGACGCTCCGGTTCAAGGCGGTGTACGCGACCGAAACGAAGACGAAGGACGTTCCCATCACCATCAAGGAAGCCATCCCGGAACCGGCGTTCACGCTGCAAGCCCCGGCCGCGTGGGACGGGCGCAAGACGATCGAAGTCGTTCCGCAGATCACCAACCTGGAGGCGATGCGGGCCACAGGCGCGGACCGGCTCAACTGCACCTGGGGCGTTTCCGACATCGCCACGATTCAGGACGCCGCGCCGGGGAAGCTCGTCCTCAATCGCGCCTAGAACAGCGGCACGATGACCGTCACGGCGACCGTGGATAACGGCGGCGCGCCCACGGTAAAATCGGTCACGATAACCGTGACGGAACCCGCGAAGGACGCGTGGGTCGAGCGCGTGCCAGCGAAGGATGAGCAGCCCGAGGACGGCCAGTTCTACGCCCGCGACGACAAGAACGAGGGCACGCTTTACTACACCGGGAAGCTCGCGGGAGCGGCCGACGAGGTCTACGCCCGACTCTTCGCCGACGACAAACTGGCCGGCACCACACGCCAGAAGCCCGCCGCCGACGGGTCGTATTCGCTCGCGGTGAAGCTGAAGCCGGGGCTGATCAAGTACCGGGCGGAGTTCGGCTCCAAGGTCGGCGACCGCGAGACCGTACTTCACAAGGCGTCGAACCTGGTGTGCGGCGACGCGTACCTCATCAACGGCCAATCGAACGCGGTGGCGACCGACTTCGGCAAGGACGACCCCGCGTTCCGCAGCGACTGGATCCGCACCTTCGGGAGCACGTCCGGCAGCCCGAAGGGCGTCGCTCTCTGGGGCAACGCGGTCCACCGCAGTCGCGACGCCGAAAAGCTCCAGGTCGGCTACTGGGGCATGGAACTCGGCCGGCGGCTGGTCGAAGCGCACAAGGTGCCGGTGTGCTTCATCAACGGCGCGGTCGGCGGGAGCCGTATCGACCAGCACCAGCGGAACGCGGCCGACCCCGAAGACACGACGACCATTTACGGGCGGCTCCTGTGGCGCACGCGGCAGGCGAAACTCACGCACGGCATCCGCGGCGTGCTGTGGCACCAGGGCGAGAACGACCAGGGCGCCGACGGCCCGACCGGCGGCTACGGGTGGGAGACGTACCGCCGGTACTTCATCGAACTCGCGGCGGCGTGGAAGCAGGACTACCCGAACATCCGGCACTACTACGTGTTCCAGATCTGGCCCAAGTCGTGCGCGATGGGCATCAACGGCTCCGACAACCGGCTGCGCGAGGTGCAACGTACGCT
>CANLGS010000558.1 GCA_947490035.1 Gemmataceae bacterium | reverse complement strand
ACTCAATCACATCAATCGCTTCGACTCCGCCGCCAGCGCCGCGGCCACGAACGCGAGCATCCCGGCCACCATCCGCCCTTCGTCGCGCGTGTCCAAATCCGCCGCGTGCGGGACGCCCATCGCGGACAGCTTCTCGTGCAACCGGTCGTTACCGCGATAGCACGCCGCGTCGGTCGGCGCGCACCAGAACCACAGGTGCGGCGGCCAGCGGTGCCCGTCGATGTTCAGAATCGCCGTGTCGAGCCGGCACCGCTCGCGGCTGGCGTACATCTCGTCGAGCGGCGTGCCGCGACCGTACCAGTCCTGACAGTCGAACGCGCCGGACATGCTCGCGGCAACTGCAAATCGCGCCGGGTGTTTGAACGCGAGCCGCAGCGCGCCCTGCCCGCCCATCTCGGTTCCACCAATCGCGACCGCCTTCGGACCGAGCTGCCACGCGGCTTCCGCCCACGGCACGACCACATCGAGTAAGTAGCGCTCCGGCGTGAGGTCGGCGTCGAACTCGGCGCACGGGCGATCCGCCCACCAGCACCGTCCGCCGAATGGCGCGACGCACCGCAACCTGTGTTGGCGCAGCAACGCGGTGAAGGTCGCGTCGGTCGCGGGGGATTCTTCGGCGAGCGAATGCAGGTAGATGAGCGTTTGTGGAAGTGCGCCGGCGGGGTCGAACACGTCGGCCGGTTTCGCGCCGATGGTGGCGTGCGTCCAGCCTTCGAGCATGGGAGGTACTCAGGTAAGCCGCTCGCGGCTTCGCAAGCGCCCTTGCTTGCGAAGCAGCGAGCGGCGCGACTATTGTCAGTCCTTCTTCGGCTTCTTGGGAGGCATTTTCGCCTCCACGCCTTCGGCCTTCAGCTTGGCGATGATCTTGGTCCGCCGGTCGGCGTCGCGCTTGGACAGGTCTTCCATGTCCAGCGCCTTCTGCCACGCGGCGATAGCTTCCTTCTTCTGGCCCAGCGCCATGTGGCAGTCCGCGACGTGGTCCCAGATTTCCAGGTGGCTACCCTCTTCGTCGTCGGCCGCGGCCTCCTTCAGCGGGATCAGCGCCTCCTTGTACTTCTTCTGCTTGAACAGCACCCAGCCGAGGCTGTCGAGGTACGCGGCGTTCGGCTTCACCTCGTCGAGCTTGCCGTCCTTCTTGAGCTTCTCCTTCTCCTTCTTGTCGAGGTCGATGGCCTCCTTGATGAGCTTCTCGGACTCCTCCAGGTTCATGTCGTTGTCGGCCCAGATGAACCCGAGGTCGTTCTTGTACGTGGCGTTGTCCGGGTTCCGCTTGATGAGCGTTTGCAGGTTCCGCGCGGCCTTGTCGATCTCCTTGTTATCGACGTACAGGCCGGTCAGGATGTACCGGGTGCGGTCCTTGAACCGGTCGCGCACCTCGCCCTTCAGGGCCGGGTTCGCGTCGATCTTGTCGAGCGACGACAGGTACGCCTCGATCGCGGCCGGCAGTTTGCCCTGCTCGCGCAGCACCCACCCCTTCGTCTGGAGGAAGTACCACGCGCTCTCCTTGCCGGACTCGACCAGCAGGTCGGCCAGCCGCAGCGCGTCGTCGAACTTCCCCTCCTTCGCGGTGGTCTGCACCAGCCGCTCCATCACGAACGGCTTGTGCTGCTCGTACTCCTCCGGCCCCATGTCGTCCAGGAAGTTCTTGCACGTCTCGGACGCCAGCGCGTACTTCTTGCTGTCCCAGTACAGGTCGATGAGGCCGTCGTAGGCCTGCACCATCTTGCTGCCGCTCTTGAGCTTGGTCGCGGACTCGACGAGGTACGCGTAGAACGGCTCGGCCACGTCGTACTGCTTGTTGAAGTGCGCGAGCCGGGCGACCATCATCCCGCCGTTGAAGTTGAACGGGTTCTCTTTGCCCTTCGACTCCTTGAGCATCTTGCCGGCCTCGGCCACCAGCTTCTTCGCCTTCTCCTTGTCCTTCACGAGCGCGAGCAACTTGTCCCGTTGCGCGTCCTCGCCGGTGACGGAGTTGAGCTTCAGCAACTCCTCGCGCAAGGGGTTCTTCTTGTCGTCGTCGGCCCCGCTCGCCGGCGCGTTCATCAGGCCCGCGAACCCGACGGCCGCGACCACCAGAACCGCCCAGCGTACACCCGCCGTTGTCATGGCGCTACTCCTGAGGAAGATGGCGAACCTCTACTCGTGGTGACGATTCTACCGGCGCGGCGGACCCGGTGCCATGCCGCTTTCCGCGCCGCCTCTTGGTGAACCGCGACCGTCAGGGAGCGGGTGGCAAGTTCGTAAGGCCGGCCACCCGCTCCCTAGACGGTCGCGGTTCACCAAGAGACATAGAATCAACCCGCCGGGCGCCTCCGGACGGTCCAGAGGCGCGCGGCGTACCGGTAACCGGGGGATCGCATGAAGACTTTTGCACTGGCAGCGGGGTTGATCGCGTGTGTGGCGCTGACCGCGCGCGCGGCCGACGAGAAGACCGACCTGACCGGCACCTACACGCTGGTGACCGGCAAGAAGAACGGCGCCGCGGTGGACGAGGTCGCGAAGAAGGCGGAGTACACCGCGACCGCCGACCGCTTCACCATCAAGGGCGGCGACACTAAGTTCGTGATGAGCTACAAGATCGACCCGAAGGCCACCCCGGTCGCGATCGACATGGAGATTCTCGAAGGGCCGGACGGCACGAAGGGGTCGAAGGCGGTCGGCATTGTCGAGGTGAAGGGCGACGTGGTGAAACTGGCCTACTCGCTGGACAAGGAGAAGCGGCCGAAGGACTTCGACGGCAAAACCGGCTTCTACTTCGAGCTGAAGAAGGAAAAGGCGAAGTAAACACCTTCTGTTCTGTCGCGCGCCGACAGCGGCGCTGCGCGATCACAACCCTCCCTCTTCTCCACCAGCCGCCAATGACACGTATCGCTATCACGGCCGTCGCGCTCGCCGCTTTTGTCGCCGCGTCCGCTCCCGCGGACGAAAAGTTGAAAGGCATCGCGTGCCGGTCCGTTCATCTCGGCTACCCGGCACCGGAAGGGGTCGCGTTCTACAACGAAATGACCGTCGAGAAATCCGCGGACGGCACGTACTTCATGGCTGCCGGGTGGGGAAAAGGGTACTTCGGCATTCAGGAACTCGCGAACGGCAAGAAGCTCGTCCTCTTCTCCGTGTGGGATCCGACGAGCGGCGATGACCCCAGGAAGGTCGATGAAACGAAGCGCGTGAAGATGCTGCACAAGGACGACGCCGTGCGCGTGCAGCGGTTCGGCGGCGAGGGCACCGGCGGGCAGTCCTTCTTCGATTACGAATGGAAAACCGGCGAGACGTACCGCTTTCTCGTGACCGCGAAACCCGACGGCGACACCCGCACCGCGTACAGCGGTTACTTCTTCGTGCCCGAGAAGAAGGAGTGGAAGCACCTCGTCACGTTCTCGACGCTCACGAAAGGCGATCTGCTGAAAGGCTGCTACTCGTTCGTCGAAGACTTCCGCCGGAACAAGGTCTCCACGACGAAGGAGCGGCGGGCCGTCTTCGGCAACGGTTGGGTGAAGCCCGCGAAGGGCGAGTGGGTGCCGCTCGACAAAGCGCGGTTCACCGCGGACGCGAACCCCGTGCTGAACATCGACGCGGGCGCGACCGCGGGGGGGAGCTACTTCCTCGCAACCGGCGGCGACATCGAGAACAAGACCACGAAGCTGAAAGAGCAGATCGCGCGCGACAAGGAGAAGGTGGGAGCGAAGCCGCCCGCCGACCTGCCGAAGTGGGAGTGAGGCCGACACGATGAACCAATCACCGACGGCCCCAACGGTTGACGAGATGATGCTCGTGCCGGCTGTGCAAGCCGAATTGGAATCCGCGTGGGTCGATTCGCTGCCGAGCGATCCCACCCTGCGCCACGAAGAAGGTGGCTGGGTCTAGGCTGATCGGAAGTTCGAGTTGACAGTGTTTTTGGTTCATCCCCGT
>CANLGS010000557.1 GCA_947490035.1 Gemmataceae bacterium | reverse complement strand
GGGTGACCGTTATCACAAACACCTGAGAAACCCGGTCGCTGCTCGGTCACTGGGCCGGTGAGTGGACTTTGTTGATTCTTACACTGATAATATGCGTGATCCGTGGACAAGAGTCAAATACCCAACAAGCGGGACACATTCCGGAGTTGCCCGCACTACAAACAACCAAACTGAGACACTACCCACGCCCCGGACCGCGCGGACGACTTCCATGACCGACTACCTGTGTCTCACACTGCTCGCATCGGCGGGCGAACCCGAGCGCGCGTTCGTGTCGCGCCTGACCGCGTTCTGGAGTCACCTGATCCGCACGCATCCGACCGTCTACGCGGCGGTGTACGCGGAGGCGTCGCACTTCGGCCTGACGGACGGCAAGGTGTCGCGCTCCTATATGGTGACCGCGACCGCCGCAAGCGCGGTGGCCGAAGCGCTCGCGGCCAGCGGCGTGGAGGCACTCCCACCCGACCCCGACGACACCTACACGAAGTACGAAGCGAGCGGCAGCGAGTGGTTCCAAATCGCCCACTGATGGGTTATCGTAGTTACGACCCCACGGGAACCGCCCATGAACGAACCGGTTGAAGGCACGAGCAAACGACTGCCAGTCGATGTGCGGCGGCAAACGCCCGCGCCCGTATTCGCGGCTGGCGACACGGTGCCGAACCTGTCGAGTTGGGTGTTGGAACGCAATCTCGGCGGGGGCGGCTTCGGCGAAGTCTGGCTCGCGCGGCACGCGTTCCGCCCCGAAGAGAAGTTGCGCGCGGTGAAGTTCTGCACCGACCCGGACGCGCGGCACCGGCTCGTCACCCACGAACAGAACGTCGTCCGCCGCGTGATGAAGTACGCCGGCGGCCACCCGAACATCGTCCCGCTTCTCGAATGCAACCTCGACGGCGACATTCCCTGGCTGATGTACGAGTTCGTCGAAGGCGGCACCCTCGCGGGCCTCGTCGCGGAGTGGCGCGAACTGGCGATGCCGAAGCGCCTCGGAAGGGCCGTGCGGGTGCTTCACGCCATCGCCGGCGCGCTGGCGACGTGCCACCGGTTCGACCCGCCGCTCGTCCACCGCGACATGAAGCCCCAGAACGTCCTCATGGCGGGAAGTGTGCCGCGCATCACCGACTTCGGCATCGGCAGCGTGGTGTTGCAACCGCAGGACGGGGCCGCCACGAGCGCGCACACCGCTTACGTCGCGCGCGTGCCCACCAGTTTGCAGGGCGCGGGCACCCGGTTGTACGCGCCCGCGGAACAAACGCTCGGCAGCCCTCCGAACCCGCGTGACGACGTGTACGCTCTGGGCATCATCGCCTACCAGTTGGTGACGGCCGACCTGACGACCGGTCCCGGTGCGGACGCGAGCCTGGAACTTCGCGACCTCAAGATACCGGGCGAACTCGCGTCGCTCATCATCCGCAGCGCCGCGCTGGACCCGAACCGCCGGCCGAAGGACGCGACCGAGTGGGAAACAACGCTCGCGGCCCTCATCGAGAAGGCGCGAAAGCAACCGGACACAGATGTGACCGGATCGAAGCCCGTTATTCTGCCGGAACCGGCAGAGCCGACGGCGGTGCTTCCCGCGCGCAGCGGGCCGCCACCACTCCCGCCCATTCCCTTCGACCTACTACCGAAACCGCCGATCGCCCGGCCGGCACGCGGCAAATCGGGGCGACTGGTGGCGAAGGCGCTGGGCGGTGTACTGGTTCTCGCCCTCGCCGTTACAGTCGTGATTGCCCTCCTGCCTTCGGGCAAGCGGACAGAACCGACCAGCCCCAGCGCCGCACTCGACATGCCGAAAATCGAGATCGCCGACGGCGTGAAGATGACGTTCTGCTGGGTGCCGGCGGGCGAGTGCCAACTCGGTTCCCCGAAGGCCGAACGCGACGCGGTGCTGAAAGCCATCAGCGCGACGAAGGAACCGGAGTGGCTGGAATCTGAAGCCGAAGCGGCGCGCGGGAAGTTCAAGACGAATGGTTTCTGGATGGGGAAGTACACGGTGACACAGGCGGAATGGACGGCGGTGATGGGAATCAACCCCAGCCGCTTCGACGGGAAGAAGGACAACAAGGCGAAGGGAATGGATACGAGCCGGTTCCCGGTGGAGAGCGTGAGTTGGGACATGATTTGCGGCCAGGACGGGAAGGGCGGTTTTCTGGCGAAGGTGAACGCGCACGGCGGCATTCAGAAGGCGTTCGGCAAGCCGGGCACGTTCGCGTTGCCGCATGAGGACATGTGGGAGTACGCGTGTCGCGGCGGGTTGGGCAACGCCCAACCGTTCCACTTCGGCAAGGAACTCGATGGCACGAAAGCCAACTTCGACAGCGATTTTCCCTTCGGCACGGCGACGAAGATAAAAGCTCTCGACCGGCCGACGCCGGTAGGCGAATACGAGAAGAAGGTGCCACACCCGTGGGGGTTGTGTGACATGCACGGGAATGTCTATCAGTGGTGCGAAAATTATTACGATAAAACGAATATTTCGCGCGTTCTGCGCGGCGGTTCGTGGTACATCGACGCGCACTACTGCCGCGCGGCGTACCGTAACTACTACGCGCCGGACTACGGCAACGACCTCGTCGGGTTCCGTCTGGTTCAGTCCCTGGACTTGTGACCCTTTGCTGTTTTACTCTTTTATACTCTGTGCCTGTTCCCTCCCTCGCGAAGCGAGACGCGAAAAAATGGGATTTTCGCTCTAACGTTTGCTCGTGAATTCGGTGAACGGCCAGCGCTTCGCGAGGCGCGCGAACAGAAAAAGCCCTGGGATGGCGCTGCGCTGACCCCAGGCTATTGAATACAACGCCTTCGGCGTAAAGAGCGATCGGCGCTCATGCCCGGTGGCTACAATGAAGCGAATGGCCCTGAGCCGCACACCCGGAGGCCCGTTATGTCTCAACTCACACTCGAAGCGGTCGCGGAGCGGCTTGAGGCGCTCGAACGCACGGTCGCGGACCTCACCAAGCCCGCGATCCGGCCCGGCACCGGAGACTGGGACGCCGCCGCGAAAGCCGCCGCCGCGCTCCGCGCGACTTACGACTTCGACGCCATCCGCGATCAGGACGAGTGCGACCTCCGCCACGCCAACGACCACCTCCAATGATCCTCGTCGATACCAGCGTGGTCGTCCCGTACCTGCGCACGGGCGACGCGAAGATTGACGGCCTGTTCCGCACGCTGCCCGTCGCGGTGTGCGGCATTACGCACGCGGAGTTGCTCCACGGCGTCCGGTCCGCGACCGAGCGGGCGCGGACGCTGACCGTCCTTGCCGCATTCACCCAAGTACCGATCCCCGATCCCATCTGGGACACGGTCGGCGACCACCTGGCCGCCCTCCGAGCGCGCGGCGTGACGATCCCGTTCGCCGACGCCGTAATTGCGACTGTCGCGATCGTCAACGACATCGAATTGTGGACTCGCGACGCGCACTTCACCCTCGTTCGGGGTGTGCTGCCGGCGCTCAAGCTGTTCGCCGAACCGCCTTAACCTTCGAGGGCACGGCCATGAGCGCGATTCGCGGCGTCATTCACGACGGCAAGGTGGTGTTCGATACGCCCCCGGCCTGGCCGGAGGGCACGCCGGTGGAGGTGGAACCGGTGCGCGGCTTCGCGCATCGGCGTCCGCGAAGAGGAGCAAGGGGACGACCCGGAATCCGTTGCCCGCTGGCTGGCGTGGTTCGATTCCCTCGAACCCGTTCAGATGAAGCCAGAGGAAGAGAAGAGTCCCTGGGGTGGCCGAAGAGTCCCTGGGGTGGCGATCGAAATCCCTGGGGTGGCGCTGCGCTGACCCCATAAGCATCAAGTTAAGCCGAAGTCCAAGCGGGATACGTCGTTAAGCAATTCGACTGTTCCTGGCTTCGCGCGTTTGTTCCGCCGGCATGTTTTCTCGACGACTCTCCGTAACTCGTCGAGTACGTCTTCCAGT
>CANLGS010000556.1 GCA_947490035.1 Gemmataceae bacterium | reverse complement strand
CCGTTTTGCCAAACGCGACGACAGCAACAACGCGGGCGAGCCGGGTTCGGCACCCGCCCATCGCTCTGGGAACGGAGACTGTACCCGCCGCGTCCTTACCAACGCAAAATTACGCCACTGGCGGCGAACTTGTGAAACGGTCATCTAGGTATTAGCCTGACACAGGTTGCGCGTTAGGGCTGACCGAGCCGGTCAGCCCTAATACACGCCGGTCAGCCCTAACGCGCAGATTACCTGCCCGCCGTTTGGCTTGCAACTCTTTTCCGCCAAAATGATTCCGCGTGATACCGCGGCATGTTCGCGGGGCGCGTTGGTTTGCGCCGGTCAGCCTATCACGCAAGGCGATCAAGCGGACTCTTCGCCCCGACGGAGCACAGTTAAGGACATGTGTGGGCACCATCGTCGTGCGCACGTCCTTGTGACCGAGAAGTTTCTGCACGGTGCGGATGTCGCAACACTTTCGGGAGGAAGTGGTTGAAGTCCGACGGAACCGTTGTGCAGCGCCATCAAGGCCGCCCCCGGCCTTCACCCAACGCTAGAATTACCAGCAAATCGACACCATTAAGGCCACAGCCCCTTTACCCAAAGCACGAAAACACTGGGAATTCAAGGCTCTGAGCCATACGGACAAAACGGGGGTGGGTGGAGGGGGTAACCAGCCGCTTCCACAAACGGAATTGCCTGCGAGGTGCGATATGGCGATCACGATCACACCGCACGCGGAAGGCGCGACGCTCGCGGTTCGCGTGCAGCCGAAGGCCAAGCGGAACGCGGTGCTGGGCGAACGCGCTGGAATGCTGCGCGTATCGGTAACGGCACCGCCCGAAGACGGCCGCGCGAACGACGCGGTCCTCGCGCTGTTACGCGAACACTTCAACCTTCAGCGGTCGCAGATCGCGTTGCTGAGCGGGCCGACGAACCGGAACAAGGTGGTTCTCGTTCGCGGCGTCACGCCTCAGCAGTTGTCGAAGTTGATTGAGCGGATGTGGGGTAGGCCGCTGGCCTGCCTTGGCTTTGGCAGGCCAGCGGCCTGCCCCACAAGAAGACGGACCGCGGCGAAAGTTCGAGCAGCAGCACACCGGCGACGAACGGCACCAGCCCGACCACGACACCGAAGGTAATCGCCGTCCACTTCGCTTCGACCGGAGCGACGAAGCCCCACACCGCGAGGGGGACGCACGCGGCGCACAGCGGCTTCAACCAACTCGCACGCAGGTAGCGCAACGTGCCGACATCGAGCGTGCGGCAGACGTAGCCGATGACGAACAGGCAGAACAGCACGTTCGGCACCGCGACCGCGACCGCGACGCCGACCAACCCGAACGGCCCGACCAGCGCCAAACTGAGCGCGAGGTTTATTGCCGCTTCGACGAGCGCGAGGCGCGCGAAGAGCTTCAGTTTCCCCATGCCGTAGAGAATGCGCGACGCAACGGACTGCGCCACGCCGACGGTGAGCGTCGCGCTTAGGACCGCCATCGCGGGGAAGCACCACTCCGCGAACTGCGCGTCGCCCATCCAGCGCGCGAGGAACGGCCCGCCGAAGAACAGCAACCCCAGGTGAATCGGCAGCACGAGGTACAGCACCCAGCGCGTGCCGTCGAGTAGCACGCGGCGGACGCCGTCGAGGTCGCCGGTCGCTTCGCGTTCGCTGACTGCGGGCGTGAGAGTTGTCGTCGCGGCGCGGAGCAGGTTCTTCGCCATGTCGATGAGCCGTGCGGCGATGGCGTAGTGCCCGGCGGCGGCGAGCGTGAGGAACCCGCCGACGACGATGGTGCCCGTTTGCACCGTGATGCGCCCCGCGACCATCGCGAGGAAGGCATCGACGCTGTACCCGCGCACCTCGTTCAGCGTGGGCCGGTCGATCAGTTTGCGAGAGAGCTTCAATCCCGGCAGGAAACGGAAGCAGCACAACGCCATGAGAAAGTGTTCGAGCACGTTCACAGCAGTGAACACGACCGCGAGCGGCAGCAGTCCGGGTCGCGTCTCCATCACCCACACGAGGCCGACGACGCGAAGCGCAAGGCACACTAACCGCACGGCGCTCTTGATGCCGAAGCGTTGAAGGCCGTCGAGGATGGTCGGGAACACGCTCAGCGGAAGTGTGATCGCGAGGTTCGCGAGCATGAGCAGCATAAAGGGCAGCACGTCGCCGGGTTCGCCGAGTTTACGCTCCAAGCCCGGCGCGATGAACGGCACGAGCGCGCCGCCCAGCGCCAAAACACCCAACCCCGCCAGCACGAACAACCCCAGGCACGCGGAGACGAGCTTGCTCAGTTCGGTGCGCGACCCGGTCGCGTGCAGTTTCGCGACGAACCGCACGAGGCACGCGGCGATGCCGAGGTCAAAGAGCGTGAAGTACGCGAGGACAGCTTCGACGACGCACCACACGCCATAGCGCGGGCCACCGAGTCCGTGCGTGAGATAAGGCGTGAGGAAGAAGCTGACCGCGAGCGCGGCCGCGAACGCCGCCCAGTTGGTAATGGCGCCGAGAACGAGAGAGCGTTGAGCAGACATGCGAACGTCCATGTCCGCTCCGCAGAAAGAAGAAGTAAAGCAGCCGCAGATAACGCAGAAAGACGCAGATCAAGCAGGAGAGTGTGAGACAAGATCACGGAACCAACAAGACCAATCCGTGATCTTGTTCGTCCTGTTCATCCTGTCCACAAACTGCTTCTATCTTGATCTGCGTCTTTCTGCGTTAATCGGCGGCTGCTTTTGCCTTTCTCACTTACTCGGCGGCCTTGCCCCGCTTCTTCTTGGGCGCGACATCCACCTCTTCGCCCAGCGCCGCGAGCGCGGCGGCGGCTTCCGCTTCCTCCGCCGCAGCGCTCGCTTCCAGCGCCGCGGGGTCCACGCTCTTCGGAATCCGCTTCTCCTTCACCAGCGCCACGATCTCGTCGCGGACCGCGTGGTTCTCGCGCAGGAACTCTACCGCGTTCCTGATGCCCTGGCCGAGCCGCTGCTCCTTGTAGGAGAAGTGCGCACCGCTCTTGTCGATGATCTCGTCTTCCAGCGCGAGCTTGATCACGTCGCCCTCGAAATCAATGCCGCGGTCGTGCAGCAACTCGAACTCGGCGTTGCGGAACGGCGGGGCGATCTTGTTCTTCACCACGCGAACGCGGGTCTCGGCGCCGATCGTCTCGTCCCCGTCCTTCACGTGCGTGACGCGCTTCACTTCCATCCGCACGCTCGCGTAGAACTTGAGGGCCAGCCCGCCGGTCGTGGTGTTCGGGTCGCCGTACATCACGCCGATCTTCTGGCGGATCTGGTTGATGAACATCAGGCACGTGCGGCTCTTGTTGATCTGCGGCGTCAGGATCCGCATCGCCTGGCTCATCAGCCGGGCTTGCAGGCCGACCTTCGTGTCGCCGATCTCGCTGTCCTGGATTTCGTTCTTCGGCACGAGGGCCGCGACCGAATCCACGACGATGATGTCCACCGCGTTCGACTTGATGAGCATCTCGGCGATGCGCAGCCCCTCTTCGCCGTAGCCCGGTTGCGAGACGAGCAGGTTGTCGAGGTCCACGCCGAGCCGCTTCGCCCAACTCGGGTCGAGCGCGTGTTCGGCGTCGATGAACGCGGCCACGCCGCCAGCTTTCTGCGCCTGCGCGATCGTATGGAGGGCGATGGTCGTCTTGCCACTGGCTTCGGCGCCGTAGATTTCGACCACGCGGCCGCGGGGCAGCCCCTTGCCGCCGAGCGCCAGGTCGAGGCTGAGCGAGCCGGTCGAGATGCAGTCGATGTCCATGCCGCCCATGTCGCCGAGCGACATGATGGACCCCTTCCCGAACTCCTTCTCGATCGCCGCGAGAGCAATTTTCAACTCCTTGCTCGCCATGCCTTCGTGCTTGTCGGTCGCCTTCGCCAGCTTGTCGCCTTTCTCTGCCATGATTCCTGCTCCGAACGTGGTGAATAGGGTG
>CANLGS010000555.1 GCA_947490035.1 Gemmataceae bacterium | reverse complement strand
GCAAGTCCTTTGCGGTGAGTTTGAGCGCGTCGGCCGCGCGCGGCTTCGACTCGTCGGTTGCCACCTTCCACAAGATACCAGCACACCCTTCCGGGCTGATGACTGAGTAGTAGGCGTACTGGAGCATCCCTATCGCGTCGCCAATACCGATGCCGAGCGCACCGCCGGAACCACCCTCGCCGATCACCACGCACACGATCGGCGTCGGTAATCGCGTCATCTCCAGAATGCTGGTCGCGATGAGTTGGGCCTGCCCGCGCTCCTCGGCGCCGATGCCGGGGAACGCGCCGGGCGTGTCGATCAGACATACGATCGGAATGCGGTATTTCGCTGCCAGCCGCATCTTCGCCAGCGCCTTGCGGTAGCCCTCCGGGTGAGCACAGCCGTAGTAACACTGCTGCCGCTCCGCGAGCGTCTTCCCCTTCTGGTGACCGATCAGCATCACCTTGTGGCCATCCAGGCGTGCGAACCCGGCCCGGATCGCGCGGTCGTCCCCGAACGCGCGGTCGCCGTGCAGTTCGACGAACTCGTCGAACACCATCTCCACGTAATCCATCATCTGCGGACGATTGCGGTGGCGCGAGACGAGGACCGTTTCCCACGCGGTCAGGCTCGCGTACTTCGCCTTTTTCAGAGCCGCTACTTCGCGGCGCATCTTTTTGATCGCGTCGCCGGCGACTTCGCCTTCCGAAAGCGCCTCAATGCGCGCGAGTTCGACTTCTAATTCGTGGATATCGTTCTCGAATGGCAGCGGGTCGGGAACCATCTCTCAGCCTCTCTTCGCGTGGAATCGACGACGCAACATCGAAATCAATACTCTCCGGTGTCCTTCTCCACGACCGATTTGTAAATCTGTTTGACCTGCTGCAACTGGATTAGCACCTGGTGGAAGTGTTCGGGCCGGTCGGTCTTCTTCTTCGCCAACATCTTCAGGACGAACGCTGAGAACTCGTCCGTCAGGTCCGGGTTGTACGCGGACGGCGGCGCGGGCTTTTCCGTGAGGTGCCGGCCCAGCAGGTCGCTCTGCGTCGTGCCGCGAAACGGCGGGCGCCCGGTCGTCAGTTCGTACAGCGTGCAGCCGTAACTGTAGATGTCCGCGCGGCCGTCCAGTATCTCGTCGCGGATCTGTTCGGGACTCATGAAGGTCGGCGTGCCTTGCGGCCGGCGGCGCCAGTGAAACCACTTCGCGATCCCGGTCGGTATCTTCCTCGTGATGGCGAAGTCGATCATCTTCGTGTCGCCGACCGAGTTCACCAGGATGTTGTCCGGCTTCACGTCGCGGTGGACGTAACCGCTCGCGTTCATGTACGCCAACCCGGTCGCCGCGCCTTTGAAGATCTTGCGGGCGTGCTCCTTCACGAACCCCAGATCCTTCGCCTGAATCCGCAGACGCAAGCTTCCGGCCGGGAAGAACTCCATGATGAAGTGCGGCGTCTTCGGGTCGCGGTTCACCTTCACGATGCGGATCACATTCGCGTGCGTCATCTTGACGCCGACCTCGGCCTCGTTGAATAACGTGCGCCGGTGTTCGGACTGGTTGGCCGCCTCGGGCAGCAGAATCTTCATCGCGAAGTGCCGGTTGCTCTGCACCTCCACCACCTCGTACACCTGCGTGAACTGCGCGGTGAAGATCAGTGAGCGCAGGCGGTAGCCGGCGAGGACCGAGTTGATATCCGGCATCCGAACTCCTTACCAGTACTCTTCAAAGTGGACGTTGCCCTTGAACTTAGTCGCGGCGACATCGGCCGCGAAGCCGCGCGCCTCCAGCACCTGGATCACACCGACCGGTTCCGGGTACGATGTCGCCCCGGTCTCGCGGTCGTGATGTGGCACGCCGATCATCTTCGGGTTGCCGCACAGGAACACGTGCGTCGTCGCCGGGTCGAGTGCCGCCCCGGTGTGTTCTTCCAACTCGCCGCAAGTGATCAGATCCTGAATGTACACTCTGCGCGTGACGCCCGGCTCGCGCGTCGCGAGTGCGAGGTACTCGTAATTCGGGAACTGCGCCATCAGGTGCCGGTGGATGTCGTGGTAGCCGAGGTCGCGCGAGTACCGCACGCAACAGGCGTTGACGATCTTCCCGGTGTGGCCGCGGCTGAGCAACTCCCACGTCATGTAGTTGTGCGGCGCCTCGCCGGTGCCGGTGCCGAGGAACACCACCGTGTCGCCGGGCTTCACCGGGTCGAGCGTGTAGTGGCCGGTGATCCGCTCGCCGATCTGAATGCGGTCCCCTTCCACGAGCGCGAACAAACGCGGCGTGAGCGCCGGCACGCGCCCGTCGAAGTTTTCGCGCACCAGAACGATGTAGAACTCCAGCCAGTCGTTCTCTTCGAGGCGCATCAGGTGCCCCGCCTCGTTCAGCACGGAACAACTGATCGAGTAGGCGCGGCGGACGACCTTCGTCACGTCGGCGGCCGCGAGCGTTTCGACCTGGCAGGCTTCGGTGCGGCGTTCCCAGTAGCCGAGTCCGAGCGTGCAGTACTGGCCGGGATGGTGCGGCGGTCGCGGGAAGTCCGGCTTGACGCGAAGCACCATCAGATCGGGGTTCAGCAGTTTCAGCGATACGACGGTCGCGTTGTACCGCTTGTGTCGGAGTTTGGTGAGTTCCTCGACCGTCATTGGCAGCGTGCCCGCGGAGAGAGCGAAAGAATAAACGCGACACCCCCGCGAGAGCGGCCCGCGAGGGTGCGAATGCCCGTTTCGGGATTATACGGCGCGGCGCCCGGGCGGCTCAACCGAGCTTACCGGCGGCCTGCTTCACGTAGGCGACGCACTTCTTCATGTCCGGCGACGGGTCGTTCGGGTTGGCCTCGTACTCGATCGCGATGTGCCCGGTGAACTTCACTTCCTTGAGCATCTTCAGCACGCCGGGCACGTCGAGGATACCCGCCGGGTCGCCGAACGGCACGTCCGTCTTCTTCTTGTTGTCGTGGTCCTTCAGGTGCAGGGCGAAGTTGCGGTCGCCCATCAGCTTGATCTGCTGCACCGGGTCGAGTTTCTCGTTGAGTTGCTCCATGCGCAGCAGGTGGCCGGTGTCGAGACACGTCCCGATGAGCTTGTGGTGATCCTTGACCGCCTTCATGATGACCTCGGCCGACCACCACTGGTGCCTCCCCTTCCCCGCCGGCCCGTGCGGGTGAATCGCGATCGCGATCTTGTACTCCTCGCACAGCTTGTCGAGGCTGTCGAAGCTGTCCATCGCCGGGTCGGCGCTCAGGTACTTCACGCCTACGGCCTTGCCGAAGTCGAACAGCTTCTTGTTCTTGTCGTGGTCCTTGGTGAACCCCGACACGCCGAAGCCGAGCGGCGTGACTTCGTACTCCTTGCACAGCGCCAGAATCGCCTTGAGCTTGTCGGCGGTGCTATCGACCGGGATGTGCTTCGAGTAGAACTCGGCGTTCTTCAGCCCCAGTTCCTTGGTCTTCTTGAGCATCGGCTCCAGGTCGAAGTTGCGGTACGTGTAGCTCTGTACACCGACGTTGAAGCCGCCGAAGTCGTCCGCGGCCGGCGCGGTGCGCACGGCAAGCAAGCCGGTCGCCGTGGCCGCGGTTGTGGCGAGGAACGAGCGGCGGTTCAGTTCGCGAGAAGGCATGGGAGAAACTCCGCGTGGGTGAGGGTCAGATGAATTGTGCCAACAACGCATGCGGAAGGCTATGAGAAAACCGCCGCGTATGTCCCCTGTCCCCTGTCCCCTTCCCCGCGGTCTGATCTGTTCTGTCTCAGGAAGCGTCGCCTAATGCATTACATAACATTTAATATCGGACTTAGCGTTGTAATGAACATGCGGGTTGGGTGAGCGGCTCCAGTTGGAACTGCTCACCCACCCCTTACAACATCGCGAGCGATTGCTATAAGTTGTTTTCACCAGGGATGTTGACTCACCCTCTGAGGAAGCGACAAGGATGTTACCCAAGAGCGTAATC
>CANLGS010000554.1 GCA_947490035.1 Gemmataceae bacterium | reverse complement strand
CTCCAACGGACTCGTGCTGCTGGCGGAGCGCATGGACCACGTGCGCTCGGTGGCGGTCAACTTCCTGATCCCGGCGGGCGCCGCGTTCGACCCGGAAGGGCAGTTCGGGATCGCGAGCGTGCTGGCCGAAATGATCACGCGCGGCGCCGGCGAGCGCGACAGTCGGCAACTCTCCCTCGCGCTCGACAACCTCGGTGTTGATCGCGGTGAGAGCGCCGGCGTCGTGAACCTGCGGCTCGGCGGCTCCGCGCTCGCGCGAAACCTCCTCCCGTTGCTCGACATCTACGCCGACATCATCCTCAAGCCGCACCTGCCGGCCGAGGAGCTTGAACCGGTACAGGCGGCCGCGCTCAGCGACATCGAGAGCCTCGAAGACAGCCCGCAGGGCAAGGTGATGGTGGAGCTTCACCGCCGGTACTACCCGCCGCCGCTGAACAAGGACCGTCGCGGCAAGGCCGAAGACCTCGAATCGCTGACCATCGACGACGTCCGGACGCACTACCGGAAGATGGTGCGGCCGAACAAGGCGATCATCTCCGTCGCGGGCAACGTCGAGTGGGAACCGCTGAAGGCACGCGTCGAGAAACTGTTCGGCAACTGGGAACCGGGCGACGTGTCCGAACCGGTGCCGCTGGCCCACACGCCGCAGTCGGCGCACATCGAGAAGGATTCGGCGCAGACGCAGATCGCGTTCGCGTACCCGAGCGTGCCGATCACGCACCCCGACTACTTCGCGGCCCGTGCCGCCGAAGGCGTACTCTCAGGCGGCATGAGCGCACGCCTCTTCATGGAGGTGCGCGAGAAGCACGGCCTCTGCTACTCCGTGGGCGTGCGGCACGAGTCGTTCCGCGACCGCGGCGCGATGGTCGGCTACGCCGGCACCGGCCCGGACCGCGCGCAGAAGACGCTCGACCTGACCATCGCCGAACTGCGCAAGTTGAAGGACGGCGTGACCGACGACGAGATCGACCGCGTCAAAGCCGGGCTGAAGTCGTCGCTCATCATGGCGGAAGAGTCCACCGGGGCGCGCGCGAGCAGCATCGCGGGCGACTGGTACTTTTTGGGCCGCGTCCGCTCGTTCGACGAGATTCAAGCGGCCATCGACGGCTTGACGCCGGCCGCGGTGATGGCGCACCTGGAGCGCCACCCCGTGCGCGACATCACGCTCGTCACTCTGGGGCAGAACCCGCTCACGATCCCGGTTTAATGTGGTCCGGTCACTCCGTGACCGGTCTTCGCTTGTAGCACAGACATTCCTGTCTGTGTGCTTCGACGGGCTAGCCGCACAGACAGGAATGTCTGTGCCACGAAGACCAACACAGAAGAGCCGCCGCGGAGCGGCGGACCACATTGAGGCCGCGATGACCGACCGCACGAAGTCCGTGGTGACCGAACCCGACGAGGCCGCCGCGCCGCTGGCGTTCGTGTATCTCGCGGGCGTGGTCGTGTGGCTGTTCGCCGTCCTCGCGTGGGTGTACTACTTCCGCGGCTACGCTTGAGACTTGTCCGTCGCTTACGCTTCAGGCTCGTCATTCACCCCCCGCCCTTGCGGGCGGGGTTCGCCAAGAGATGCGCTATGCCCTTCCACTCCCACAAGCTTCCGAACGGGTTGCAGATCATCGGCGAGACCAGCCCGTCGGCGCGGTCCGTCGCGGTCGGGTTCTTCGTCCGCACCGGGGCGCGCGACGAGACGCCCGCCGAAGCCGGCGTCTCGCACTTCCTCGAACACATGATGTTCAAGGGCACCCCGCGGCGCTCCGCCGAACAGGTGAACCTCGACTTCGACCGCATCGGGGCGAACAACAACGCCTCGACCAGCGAGGAGAACACCGTCTACTACGCGGCGGTGCTACCCGAATACCTGCCGCGCGTCGTGGACGTGCTCGCCGACATGCTCCGCCCCAGCCTGCGCGACGCCGACTTCGACACCGAGAAGAAGGTGATCCTCGAAGAGATCAAACTGTACGACGACCAGCCGGACTCGGTGATGTCCGAACACGCGCGGCGCATCTACTACCGGACGCACCCGCTCGGCAACTCCGTGCTGGGCACGCTGGAGAGCGTCGGCGCGCTGACGCGCGACCAGATGCACGCGTACTTCTCGCGTCGGTACGCGGCCAACAACATCGTCGTCTCCGCGGCCGGGAACTTCGACTGGCCCGCGTTCGTGAAACTCGTGACCGACGCGTGCGGCGGGTGGAACACGGACACCGTCGGCCGCGACCACCGCACCGAGTGGACCGGCGAACCGGGCCTTCACGTGCTGACGCGCGAGAAGGTGCAACAGGAGTACGCGCTGTTCGTGGGCAGCGGTCCGCCGGCCGACTCGAAGATGCGCTACGCGGCCGACACGGTGGCGCTCGCGGTAGGCGACTACACCGGCTCGCGGTTGTACTGGGAGTTGGTCGATCCGGGCCACGCGGAGTCCGCCGACTTCGGCTACTCCGAGAACGACGCGAGCGGCGCGGTGTTCGTGTCGCTGACGTGCGAGGCGGAGAAGACCGCCGAGAACTTGGCCCGCATCGAGAAGATTCTGAAGGACGTGCAGCGCGACGGCATTACGGAGGAAGAGTTCCAGCAGGCGAAGAACAAGATTCTGTCGCGCGTGGTTCGCCGCAGCGAGCGGCCGATGGGCCGGATGATGGCGATCGCGTCGATGTGGACGTACACGGGCGAGTACCGCGACGTGGACACCGAGTTGGCGAACTTCGATGCGGTGACGCACGCGGACATCCGCGCCTACCTCGACAAGTACCCCATCGACCGCAACACGGTGGTCGCGTTCGGCCCGCTGAAGGAACTCAACGGCGTCGCGGGCAAGGTGGTGTGATGGTTTTCTCAACCCTGCGAGCAAGGAGAACGAAGATGGGAAGCCCACGGCGCTGGTACGGCCTTGTGCCTATGGCCTTTGTCCTGTTCGTTGTCGGGTTGCTCGGGTGCCAAGACCGCCCGCCCGACTCCGGTGCGAAGGTCGATCCAGAAACGAAGGTCGCGGCAGGTACGAAGGCCGACGCTCCTTCAGTGGCCGAAGTGGCGCGCCTTCGCGACGAAATGACGTACCTTTGTAACGAAATACAACTACTCGACAAAGACATCAAGACGCTGGTGAACCAACTCGCCAAGGAACGAGTCGAAGTAATCCAACTCAAGATGAAGGTCGATGAGATGGCCGCGACGCAGAGCAGCGATAAAGAACGGATCACCGTTCGCGCGGAGGCGATCAAGAAGGCCGAAGGCCATGTCACGTTCGGCAACCGCACGCTGACCGTTGCGGCGGCCAAGGCGGAACTGGAAGTGGACGTGAAGCGGTACACTGCCGCACAGAAGTCGCTGGCTGCCCACGAGAGCCTCTTCGCCAACCGGATCAAGATCCTCTACAACATCGAGAAGCAACTCGAAGCGACCAAGAACCAAAAGTCCGAGTTAAATACTCGGGTTGACGCGATGGAAGCTGAACACCCACTGCTGAAACTACAGCAGGCCGAGAGCCCACATCAGACGGATGACGCCCGACTCACGAAGATCAAAGAAGACCTGCGTGAGCTTCGGTTGAAGATTGATATGAAGAGCGAAGAACTGAAGCTGACGCAGGTTCCACCGGGTGAGAAGAGCGTCGATGACATCTTGGCTCCGTTGAACCCTCCGGCCAAGAAGCCGTAGCGGCGCCACAAAGTCGAGACTCTGGGGCGCGGGCGCTTGCTCGCGCCCCAATTTCATTTGGGCGCAACCGGTCTAGCGCTCAAGCAATCATTGTCCACTCGATCCCTTTCAACACCTGCCGGTGCGGGTACATCCGCTGTGTCTCCCGCTCGATGCGGTGGCCTTGGAACGCCGCCCAGTCGCCGTTGAGGAACGCACTTCGGATGTCCAACATGGCCTGGGCACCGGCCCTCGTCCACCGCATCCCGGACCGCTCCAGCCGGTCCTT
>CANLGS010000553.1 GCA_947490035.1 Gemmataceae bacterium | reverse complement strand
GGACGTGCGCGACTGCCCGAACTTCGCGGACGCGCTCGCGGCCGGCGGGCAGGAGATGGTGAACCTCGCGGTGGAAACCAACCGGACCCGCCGCGGACCCATACCGATGTCCCGGTTGCGCCGGGTGGGCGTCACGCCTCCCCCCGCGGCCCCCCGTCCGTCGCCACCTGCACCGGAGCCAACACCGCCGCAACCGAGCGACGGGGGCTTATCCGCGGCGGTCACAGACTTTACCGGCGGGCACCTCAAGCACGGCGCCGGCACACCGGTTCCCACGGTTCCCGCGCTTCCCGAGTTCCACCCGCGGTTCCTCAAACAGTTCCCCGAGTAGGGGTGCTTGCTGGGCGAGTGCGAGTTGCACCAAGAACTCGGGCGCGGGGCGATGGGGATTGTCTTCAAGGGGTACGAGCCGATTCTGGCGCGGTTCGTGGCGATCAAGATGCTCGCCCCCGAAAGCGCGACCAACCCGATCGTTCGAGAACGGTTCGCCCGCGAGGCCCGTGCCGGGGCGGCAATCCAACACGAGAACGTGGTCACGATCTACGCGGTGCGCGAGGTCAACGGAGTGGCGTACATTGCCATGGAGTACGTCCCAGGCGTCTCGCTCGACAAGCTTATCAAGGAGAGCGGACCGCTGCCGCTGGCGACGATCACCCAACTCGCGCGGCAGATCGCGCGCGGTTTGTCGGCGGCGCACAAGAAGGGCATCATTCACCGCGACATCAAGCCCGCGAACATCGTACTACAGAACGAGACGGGGACCGTGAAGATCGCGGACTTCGGGCTGGCACGGAACGCGAGCGACGCGGGGAACCTGTCGCAGACCGGCGCGCTGGTCGGGACGCCCTACTTCATGTCTCCGGAGCAGATCCAGGGGCAACCCGCGTCCACGGCTTCGGACTTGTACAGTCTGGGCGGCGTGTTGTACTCGCTCTGCACCGGGGAGCCGCCGTTCCCGGGGACGAGTTTGGTCGCGGTCCTGTACGCGGCCTGTTCAACCAACCCCACCCCGATCCGCGAGCGCCGCCCCGATCTGCCAGTCTGGCTCGAAGCAGTCGTGATGCGCCTCCTCGAGAAGAACCCGGCGCTACGGTTCCCGTCCGCCGCGGCGGTCGTCGCCGCCCTGTCCGACAACGGGCGATGAGCCGACGCTACTCCGGCGGGCCGACGTACACGAACGGCGCCCAGTAGAACGGCGCCTCCCAGCCCGGCGTGCCGCGGATCGCGAGCCGCGCCGCCTTCAGCGCGTCGGCGTGTGCCGCGCCCGGCCCCTTCGCCGGGCGCACCGCGCCGAAGAACGCGGCCATCATCTGCGCCGTCGCGCGGTCGTCCACCGACCAACAACTCGCCATCACGCCGCGCGAGCCGGCACCCAGGAACGCGCCCGCGAGCGTGACGCCCGCCTCCAGCGGGCGCTGCGGGCCGACGTTCGTGACGCACGCGCTCAGCACCGTCAGTTCGCACCCGGTCAGCCGCAGGCGCGAGATTTCGTGGAGCGTGAGGAACCCGTCGTTGCCGGGTTCGGCGCGCCCGACCGGCGGAGTCAGCGCGATCGCCGCGAACGCGTTCCCGAACGCCTCGTCCGCGAACCCGTGCGCCGCGAGGTGGATGAACCGCTTGCCGGGCATCTCGCGCACCACGTTCGCCTCGGTCGCGTCGGCCTGCTCGAACGCCGTCACGCGGTCGGTCGGGAAGAACTGCCGCACCTTCTTGCTCTCGGTCGCGGTGTACGGCAGGCGCGGCAGCGCGCCGGTCGCGGCCTCCGGGTACGCCGGGTCGCCGACCGTCAGGAGTGACGCCTCGCCGTCGTTCGCCCGCGACCGGTTCAGCACCACCGCGAGGACCGCGAGCGACGGCGCGTAGGCCACCGCCGGAAGCTCGACGAGCGCGTACTTCGGCGCGGGTTCCGCCGACAGGAGCAGCGCCTCGAAGGGCAGTTTGTGAAGCGCGCCGTCGGGGATCAGCACGAGCCGCTTCGCCCCGCTCGCGCGAATCTTCTCCCGCAGCGCGAACGGCAACACCGCGTCGCCCAACACTTCGGGCGCCGACGGTTTCGTGGCGGTACCCGAAGTGCGCGAGACGAGCGCGAGGCCGCGCGTCGGGCTGAACGACGGGTCCGCGATCTGCCGCATGTAGTGGTTGACCAAACGCGCGACGACCACGTCCGTGAGCGGCACGGCATCGACGGTCGCGGTCGGAATGGGCCGGTCCGGTTGCTTCCCGGTCGGCTTGAGGACGAGGCCGCGGAAGCCGGCGCTCGCGACGCGGTCGCCGGCCGGCACGTCGCCGATGTCGTTCGCCACGGCCCGCGCGACCGACAGTTTGAACACGTGCGGCGCCGCCGCCGGATCGGTGCAGAGGACGGCGTAGCTCGCGTCGCGGCCGATCATGTACGTGAGCAGCACGCCGCCGGCCTTGTGTGTGGCCTGACGCACCTCTCTGAGAGATGTCTCCGCGAACTTCGGGTCGGTCAGCACGCGCGTGAGCGGGTCGGCGTTGGCGATCTCGCGCCACGCCTCGGTGTACTCCGTCTGTGCGACCTCAAGTTCCGCGAGCAGCTTCTTCGCGGCGGCAGATTCCGCCTGCTCCGCGGTGATCTGCATCGCCTGCCCCCGCAACCGCGACACGGAGCGGCGGGCGTTTGCTTCGCGCGCCAGCAGTGCCGTGCGGGTGTCGCCGGTGAGCCGGTCGCGCGGGTCCACGCCGGCCGCGAGCATTTGGTCGAGCAGCGTGCGGCTGCGGCTTCGCGCGACCACTCGCAGCACGCCTTCGCCTTCCCCGTCGCGCGCGTGCCACGCGGCGAGCAGCTCGAACGCGGGGGCGAATCGGGCGAAGAACTGGGCGCGCTGGGCCGCTTCGCCGAACGTGTTCAGCCGCGCGCGGTCGGCCACGTCGAACACTTCGGTGAGGCGTTTCTTCGCGTCATCGCGCTTGCCGGCCCGGTCCGCGAGGACCGCGAGCCGCCACAGCGTGATTGCGCGCGTGACCGGCGGGCACCGCGGCCGTTCGGCCTGGAACGCGCGCGCCTCCTCGAACCGCTTGGTCGCGTCCGCGCTCTGGCCGCGCAGGTCGGCGCACACGCCGAGGAAGTTGAGCGTGCGCGCGAGCAGGATGCTCCCGTCCTTCCGCTGTGCCGCCGCGAGTTCGGTCCACACCATTTCGGCCGCGGCGACCTCTTTCTTCGCGAGCAGGTCGAGCGCGCGGACGTGCCGCGCGGTCGCCCACAGGTAGCCGGCAGGCTTGTCGTGCTTCTTGCACGCGGCTTCGAGGTTCGGCACGAGCGCCATCGCCTGCGCGATCAGACCTGGCGACAGGAACAGGTCGGCGCGCACCGCGTCGATGAGCGCGGCGTTCAGGTCGTCCGGTTCGGGCGACCGCGCCAGTACCGCCGCCGCGGTCTTGAGCGCTTCGCCGGCCGCGTCCGCGTCGCCCTGCTCCTTGTGGATGAGCGCGATGTTCAGCCACAGGTTGAACCGCACCGGCTCGGCGGTGGGGCCGACGGCGTCGCACAGCGCGAGGCCGCTGCGGAAGTACGCCATCGCCTGGGCGAACGCGCCGGTGCGGGTCGCGGCCACGCCGGACAGGTAGTCGCCCTCGACGCGCACCGCGTCGGTTGGAATCCTGTGCTTGCGGTACAGTTCGGCGCACCGCTTGAGAAGTGCTTCGGCGCGCTCGGGCGCATCGCAACCCAACTCGGCGGTGGCGAGGTTCACCAGCACCTTCGGCAGCACGCGAAGGTTCGGCGGATCGGAGGCGTCGAGGTCCGCGAGCGCCGCCGTCAGCAGCTTGCGCGCGGTCTGGTACGCGGACGCGGTCAGTTCCAGCCCGCCGCGGTCGGACTTCAGGCGCGCGTCGAGGAGCGGGTCGCCGGACCAGCGCTCGCCGGCGCCGCGGGCCACGTCCCGCGCCAGCGCGAACTGCTTGGCGGAGC
>CANLGS010000552.1 GCA_947490035.1 Gemmataceae bacterium | reverse complement strand
GTTCATCCCCGTTCTGGAATCAGTTCGCCGGGGGAACGGAACTTTTCGCTGGAAAAGCAGCGGAATTCACGAGCCGTGTGAACCAAAAACGGGATCGAACTCGAACCAATAATTCCATCGAAAGCCCAACTTCCGATCAGCCTAGGGTTGCGCTGTCCGTCGCTTACGCTTCCGGCTCGTCAGTCGGAGTTCACCGGCTCGTCAGTTGGAGTTCCACAAGGGGTCGATGCCCCACGCCCACGGATCGAGACACATGCCGCACGTCGTCGTCGTCGGCGGAGGGCTGACCGGGCTTACGGTCGCGTTCCGCCTCAAGCAGTTCGCCCCGGACGCGGCCGTCACGGTTCTGGAGCCGCGCGACCGCCCCGGCGGGAACATCGTCACCGAAGAGCACCACGGATTCCGCGTCGAGTGCGGTCCGAACGGGTTCCTCGACCGCACCCCGACGATCCCCAACCTCGTGCGCGACCTGGGGCTGTCCGACCGGCTCGTCGCGGCCAGCGACGGCAGCCGCAAGAACCGCTACGTGTTCCTCGGCAACAAACTCCGCAAGCTGCCCGGCGGGCCGTTCGGGTTGCTCGCCACGTCGTTGCTTTCGCTTCGCGGCAAGTGGGATCTCGTCTCCGAACCGTGGCGGAAGACGCCCCCACCCAGCGCGGAAGAATCCGTGCAGGAGTTCGTGACGCGGCGTGCCGGGAAAGAGGCCGCGGACATCTTCGCCGACGCGCTCGTGACCGGCATTCACGGCGGCGACCCCGCAATGCTGAGCGTCGCGGCGGCGTTCCCTCGACTGCCGGTGATGGAGCGCGAAGCCGGTAGCGTGGTTCGCGGGTTCATGCGAGCCTCCAAGAAGCGCAAGCAAGAGGCGAAGGACCGCGGCGACCCGTTGCCCGGCCCGATGAAGATGTGGTCGTTCCGCGACGGGCTGGGCGAGCTGGTCGGCGCGTTCACCGAGCAACTGAGCGATTCCGTGCGGTGCGGCGTGGCGGTGGAATCGGTGTCCGAGGCCGCGAGCGTGGCCGCGTGGACGGTCCAGGGGCAGCGCGGGTACACGTGGTCGGCGGACGCGGTAGTGCTGGCGTGCCCGGCCTACGAACAGGCCGGAATCCTCGCGGACCTCGACGCGCCGCTGGCCGACGAGATCGGCGCGATCCCGTACAACCGCATCGCGGTGGTGGCGCTGGGCTACCGCGAAGCGCACTGCCCCGGCCGGCACGACGGGTTCGGCTACATCGCCCCGCAGAACACGCGCCGCGACGTGCTCGGCGTTCAGTGGTGCTCCTCGATCTTCCCCGACCGCGCCCCGCGGGGCTACGTGCTGTGGCGTGCGTTGTGCGGCGGCGTTCACCGCGCGGAGCAAGTGGAGTGGGACGACGACCGCCTGGGCAAAGCTGTTCACGAGGAGATTAAGTTAGCGATGGGCGTAACGGGCGAACCGGTGTTCCGGCGGATCGTGCGCTGGCCGAACGCGATCCCGCAGTACGTGATCGGCCACCTCGACCGCGTGGCCCGCATCGACGCGCTGGCCGCCAAGCACCGCGGGTTGTTCCTGACGGGCAACGCGTATCGCGGCGTCGCGATGTCCGACTGCGTGGACCAGGCCGAAGTGACCGCGGCGAAGGTCGCGCTGCACTTGCAGAAGGCAAGGTAGGGAGGAAGGAGCATGACGGAAGCGGAATGGCTCGCGTGCAACGACTCGGAAGAGATACACCGCTTTCTTTCAGATAGGGCGGCTGATCGAAAGTTGTGGTTGTTCGCAGCGGCTTGCTTCCGAAATCTCATCCATCTGTTGCCGCACACGCGACAACACCATGCAATCGAGGTCCTGGAGAGAATAGCAGCAGGAACGGCAACGCGGCACGACAGAAGCGAAGCTGGAATTAACGCTCGCCGCCTTATCCCGGCCCGACTTGAAACTGACAATACCTCACGAGTGGACGATCCGCACTTTGCCGCTCTGATGCTGTATCGGGAGTTTGCGTCCTCTTCGCCTGGCGTTCACGCGTGGACCGCCGCCGGCGCTGTTGCGGACTATGTCAGTGAACGAACGCGCCAAGCCGCTCTGCTTCGCGACATCTTTGGGAACCCATTTTGCGCGGTCGCGTTCTCCCCGTCGTGGCGCACTGACACCGCGGTGGCACTCGCTCGCGGGATGTACGAAACGCGCGACTTCAGCGCGATGCCGATTCTCGCCGACGCGCTCCAAGACGCCGGCTGCGACAACGACGACGTGCTGAACCACTGTCGCGACGCGAAGCAGGTTCACGTTCGCGGGTGCTGGGTCGTCGATCTGGTGCTGGGGAAGGAGTAGCCGCGTTCTTGAGTGTGGTCCGCCGCTCCGCGGCGGTCTTCGCCTGACGGTGCGCAATGCGAATCACAAACGACCAAAAGCACCGCCGCGGAGCGGCGCACCACACTCAAGACGCGCCCTCTCCGAGGGCTAAAAACCGCGCGAATCCATTTCGCCCGCAGTCGCCCGCTTGTGATACCGTTCGCCTTGCGGGTATACTGCCATCCCACCGCCCGCATTCCCTCCCGGCACCACCGATGCGAACCGCTGCCGCGCTGTTGCTTCTCGTGGTCGTGATCGCGCCCGGCCGCGCCGACGAGCCGCAAAACCACTGGGCCTGGAAGAAACCCGAACGCCCAAAGGTGCCGGCCGTCGCCGGGCAGACGCTCGCGAACCCCATCGACGCATTCATCCGCGCGAAACTCGCGGACGCGAAGCTGTCCCCCACTCCGCCGGCGACGCGCGAACAACTCATCCGCCGCGTCACGTTCGACCTTCACGGCCTTCCGCCGACGCCGGAAGAAACCGATGCGTTCGTGACCGACAAGGTGCCCGACGCGTGGGCGAAGGTGATCGACCGGTTGCTCGCTTCACCGCGGTACGGCGAGCGCTGGGGCCGACACTGGCTCGACCTCGCGCGCTACGCCGACACCAACGGCTACGAGTTCGACGAGCCGCGCCCGGACGCGTGGCGGTATCGCGATTATGTCATCAAGTCGTTCAACGACGACAAGCCGTACAACCGCTTCATCATCGACCAACTCGCGGGCGACGAAGCCTATCCGAAGGAACCGGAAGCACTGATCGCGACCGGCTTCAACCTGCTCGGCCCGGACATGACCGACTCCGCGGACCAGCCGCAGCGCCGCTTCAACACGCTCACCGACATGACCGACACCGCGGCGCTCGCGTTCCTCGGCCTCACGGTCACCTGCGCACGCTGTCACGATCACAAGTTCGAGCCGATCACGCAGAAGGACTACTTCCGGCTGCAAGCGTTCTTCACGCCCGCCAACTTCCGCAAGGACGTGCCCGTGGCGAACGCGGCCGACGCGAAAGTCCGCGCCGCGATGGTCCGCGAGTACGAGGAACTCACGAAGGAACTGCGCGAGCAAATCGCGACCGTGGAGGAACCGCACCGCGACAAGCTCTACGCGGCGAAGCTCGCGAAGCTGACGCCCGACGCGCAGGCCGCGCACCGCACGGCACCGGACAAGCGCAACGGCGGGCAGTTGGAACTGGTCGCGGAGACGGAGTCGAAGGTTCGCGTGACCGACGCGGAAATTACAAAGGCGCTCACCGCGGACGAGGTCGCGAAGCTGAACGCGCTGAAGGCGAAACTGAAAGCGTTCGACACCAAGAAGCCGCCCGCGCCGCCGGTCGCGATGGGCCTCGCCGACAAGCCAGGCGTTCCGCCGAAAACGTTCCTGCTGGAACGCGGTGAACTCGGCAAGAAGGGCGACGAGGTCGTAGCCGGCTTCCCCGCGATCCTACTTCCCAACGGCAAGGAAGCACCCGCGACCGTGAAGGCGCAGCCGGGCAGCACCGGTCGCCGCTTGGCGCTGGCGAACTGGATCGCGAGCGCCGACAACCCGCTGGCGGCGCGCGTGATCGTGAACCGTCTATGGCAGCATCACTTCG
>CANLGS010000551.1 GCA_947490035.1 Gemmataceae bacterium | reverse complement strand
TTCCTCTCCATGTTATTCTGAGCCATGATGTTATAGCAAACCTCAAGTCACGCAAATCAGTAGGGTGAGGGAGCTTCTCTTCGCGCGACTTCAAAGCCGGCGCTCAGTCTCCGACCAACCCTATCCCAGTCCCGAAAACGCTCTACGGTGTCAGCCCGGTGGAGAAGCCTTTCCAGGCGTCGCGTGCCATCCACATTCCCATACCCATCAGCAGCACCGCGCTGATCGTCGGCAGCATCCGCACCCACCCGTTCTCGCCGGACACCTTCCGCCCGGCGCGGTGTAGCGCCACCACCAGCGAGCCGACCAGCACCAGCACGCCCGATAGTCCGATGCTGAACGCGATCAGCAGCGGCAGCGCCAGCGCCAGCTTCCCCGCGGACACCGCGAGCATCAGCAGCAGCACGGCGTCCACGCACGGGATCGCGCCCGCGCCGATCCCGAGCAGCACCACGCGCACCCAACTCAGCGGCGTCTTCGGTCGCGCCAGTTGAAGCATGACGACCTGTTCGCCGTTGGCGTCCGGTTCGCGCACCGGCACGCGGCATTCGGGGGTCTTCGGCGCCGCGGCGTGGTTCCCGCACATGTCGGCGCACCCGCCGAACAGGTGGACGTGATCGACCTGCCCTTGCAGCCGGCGCATGAACAGCCACATGCCCACGAACAACACGGCCAGACCGCCGATGAACCCGAGCCAGTGTTGCGCGTCTTGCGGTACGGCTTCGCGGTAGCGCAGGTAGAAGAGGCCCGCGATGAGGATCACGCTGCCGGTGTGCGCGAACGTGGTGCTCAGTCCGAGTAACACCGCCTGGCGGAACGTCCCCTGTTCCCCCACCAGGAACGCGGCCGCGACGCTCTTGCCGTGACCGGGCGCGAACGCGTGGAACGCGCCGAAGATGCCCGCCGTGAGCAGCAACATCCCGATGCCGTAGTTGGTGTCGAACAGCGCCTTCGGCCCGCGCTCGAAGAGCAGTGTGAAGAAGCTCGCCGGCGGCTTCTCCTCCGCGACGACCGGTTCGGGGGTCGGCTCCGCGACCGGCGTTGGCGGCGGCTTCTTCGACTCCAACGGCGGGAGCGTCGGCGCGGTGAACGTGGCCGACGCCTTGCGCGCGCGCTCCGCGTCGCCCGGTTTGAACTGGTTCGGGTCGCGCTTGCGCAGGTCGTCCGGCGTGAGGTCGTACTTCACGTCAAACGCCTTCCGGTCCTCGTCGAGCGTGAGCGATATGGCCCCGAGTTCGTTCTCGAAGTTGCGGTCCTCGAACGCGAAGGTGTTCTCCGGCCCGCCGCCGGCGACGCGCCACGGCGCCTGGAACACGAACCGGAACCGGGCGTGGTCGCGGTCCTGTTCGACTTCCACTTTCGCGACGCGGAAGGTGAGTTTGGTGTCGCCGAGTTTCGCGTCCAGCGCGGCCGCGAGGGCGGGCGCCATCTTCTCGCAGTACCGCTTGCTGACCGCGCTGAGCTTCCCGCCCATCTGCTCGATCTCCGCAGCCGTGAAGAGTTTCTGGCTGTCCGCGAAGATGGTCCAGAAGCTGACGAGCAGGACGTACCGCACCTCGACCTTCTCCGGTTGGAGGCGGACGTCGATTTCGCGGTCGTAGCGGAAGTTGGGCAGCGGGTGCGCGAGCGCCGCGGGCGCCGCGAGGAGGAGCAACAGGCAGGAGACCGCGAAGCGGAGCATAGGTGCTATTCTTGGCGAGCGGGGGGCGTAAGCCCCCTGTTATACCCTCGAACAACAGGGGGCTGACGCCCCCGCTCGCCTTCAATTCTATCACTTCTTCTTGCAGTAGCTCAGCGCCATCAGCGTGTAGCCGGTGACGAGGTTGGGATCGCCTTCCATCCAGCGGTCGGTCTCGTTCAAGAAACTGCCGTCGGCCTTCTGGCGCTTGGCGATGGCGGCCGTCAGGTCGGCGCGCCAGTCGTGCTTCACGCCCTTCGCGTCGGTGAACTCGTCGATGCCGAGCGCGTCCATCGTCTTGGCGAACGTGTGGTAGTAGTAATAAAGACCGCGCTGGCTGTTCGCTTCGGGCATGCCGGGGTTGCTGTCGAGCGTGTAGTTCTTGCCGATCCACTCCAGTGCCTTCTTCAATCGCTCGTCCTCCTTCGCGATGCCGCAGTAGATCATGCTCTTGACGCCGGCGTAGGTCATGCTGCCGTAGCCGCCCATGTCGTTCTTCGTGTCGTCGCTGCGGCGGTTCTCGCCGCCGTTGGCCCCGGTGTACGCGAAACTGCCGTCGTTGTTCTTGGCCGCCCACGGCGCGGTGTTGTACTCGCTCTTGAGGTTCTGGCACCGGCTCACGAACACCAGCGCGTTCTTGAACGCCTTGTCGTCCTTCGACACGCCGGCCTCCTTCAATGCTTCAAGGAAGAACGCGGTGTTGGACAGGTCCGGGCGGGACTTGTCGCCCGCGTAGCCGGCGCCGCCGTAGTAGTCGCTGTCGTCCTTCTTGCCGCGGCCCTCGTCCCACTGGTACTCCTTGAGGTACTTCGCGGCGTTGCCGATCACGACCTTGTACTTGTCGGCCTTGTTCGCGGCGTTGAGCGCGAGGATGTTGATGCTGGTGTTGTAGTTGATGAGCGTGGCCTTCGCGTCGTCGCCGGCGATGTGCCCGGACTTGGCGTTCACAAGACTCTCGACGAACTTCACGCCCTTCGCGACCGGCACGTCGTCGGGCTTGGTGCCGGTGCGGATCAGCCCGACGACGACGATACCGGTGACGCCGCGGTTCTGCGGCTCCGCGGACCAACTGCCGTTCTCGTTCTGCTTCGTCTTCAGGTACGCGCCCGCCTTCTCGACGGTCGTCTTCCACGCGTCCTCTTTGGGCTGCGCGACGGATGAAGCCGGCACGAGCGCGGCGACCGCCGCGAACGCGAACAGGGGCGTGAGCAAACGCTTCATAGTGAACACTCCGAGACTTGAGGGGCTTCCTCCCATCCTACCGCTGCAAATCCGAAGCCTGACGTGAAAAGGCCACGCGGCGCGGATTGACCACGCGCGGGCAGTTGGTGACCACCTCTACCTCCGTGGAGCGCGGGCGTCCCGCCCGCCGCTTCGCGGTGCCGGCGGCGACACGTTCTTTCGCAACGTAACTCGACGTGCGAAGCAGCGGGCGGGACGCCCGCGCTCCACGGAGTAAGCCCGGATTGACCGCCGTTCGGCTTGTGTGCGATAACTCCGCACCTTTGCGGAGACAGTAGCATGGACGCGCACGAACACAGGAGCTTGGTCGCGTGGTGCCGGCACCTGTTCACCGGCATCCTGTTCCCCGGAACGCCCGACGCCGACACGCGCGTCCGCCGGCTGTCGTTGATCCTCGTGCTGTTGCTCCCGGCGGTGCTGCTCTACCCGACGCGCGGCTTCCACTTGCTCGAACCGGACGAGGGGCGCTACGCGCAGATTCCCAAAGAGATGCTGCACAACGGCAACTGGGTGGTGCCGACGCTTCAGGGCGAACCGTACCTCGACAAGCCGCCCCTGATGTACTGGCTGACCGCACTGAGTTACAAGGCGTTCGGCGTGACGCCGGCCGCGGCGCGGCTCGTGCCCGCGGTGTGCGTTCACCTCACCATACTCCTGGTGTACCTGATCGGCCGGCGGAGCGTCGGCGAGCGGGCCGCGCTGTGGGCGGCGCTGCTGCTCACGGTCGCGCCGGGGTTCGTGAGCGTCGCCCGCCTGCTGCTCCTCGACGGCTTGCTCGTACTGTGCGTGACGGCATCCGTGCTGTGCGGCTTCGAGGCCGTGCGCACCGGCGCGCTGAGGCGCGGCTGGTGGCTGGCGGCGGCGGTCGCGTCGGGGCTGGGGTTCCTGACGAAGGGGCCGATCTCCGAAGTGCTGCTGTTCGTGCCGCTGTGGGCGTACTCGTTCTTGGCGAGCGGGGGGCGTCAGCCCCCCGAGTGCAGTCCAACTCAATCCAGTTGTGATTCACTCGGGGGGCTGAC
>CANLGS010000550.1 GCA_947490035.1 Gemmataceae bacterium | reverse complement strand
TTCGCGTCGTGGTGGTCCGCGCGGACCGGGTGCGACCTCGCGGGGTTGCTCCAGGTCGGCGACATGGGCTACTACACCGACATCTCGCACTGCGACAAAGCCACGCTGCGGCACGCGAAGGACGACCCGCTCGAACTCGGCTCGCTCGACGTGGTGACGCGCACCGAGATCGCGGACCGTGTGTTCGACGACCCCAACTGCACGTTCGACCTCTGGTTCACGGCCGGCAACCACGAAGACTTCGACGAACTCGAACGCTTCGCGCGGGCATCGGGGAAAGACCAACGCGACTTCGTGGTGGACGCGTACTGCCGCGTTCGCGGCATCAAGGACGGCGAAGTGAAGGGGTGGGCTTCGGGCCTGAAGGCGGGCGCGGTGTGGGGCGTGGACGGCGACGGCCCGAACGCGCGCCACAACCTGCCGCCGCGCGGGTACATCTACGAGAAGGCCGTGGGCCGGCTCGCGCTCGAAGCGTTCGACGTGCTGCTCATGCACGACGCACCCAAAGGCGCGAAGCGCTCCGGCTACGGCAGCGAGTTGCTTCAAACGCTGATCGAGTTGGCACAACCGCGGTTCGCGTTCTTCGGGCACTACGGCGGCGACGGCAGCCGGATCGAGCGCGACTACGGCCGCACGGAGGTGTTCCACCTCGCCGGCTTCGAGATGCGCACCCGCGACGGCCACCCCGAACCCGGCAGCGTCGGCGTGCTGACGTGGGATGGGGAGGAAAGCACGTTCGCGTTCATCGTCGATGCCGACTTGAAGCCGTTCACCCGCCACAACTGGAAGTGGGTTTGACAACCGGTTAGGATAAATCGACTTCTCACCGAGACCTCGAATGCCAAACTCGTCGTCCGCAGGTTCGTCCAACCGGTCCGGCTGGCGCGGCGCTCGGTTCGCTCTTGCGGCAGTGCTCTGCGTCGCCACCCTCGTCGCGCCAACGTCGTTCAACTACGCTAACGCTCAGAGCCTCATCGAGGTGGTCTCAGGTGTCAACTCGGCCGTCATTTTTCTCATCGGCGGCCTCTTCTGGATGCTCTTCGCGGTGATCCTCTTCTGGGCGGGCTTGGTCTGCCTCGCCTGCGGCTGGCGAGGCGGTACGTTAGTGTTCGGTACTCTGGCCTCGCTACCCGGAACAGTGCTTCTTTTTTTCGCCTACGGCGCCGGCCCTGCTCTCCTATTTTGGATCGCGGGCAGCATCGTGTTAATCACATCTGGGATGTTAATTCGCGCGGACGGCTCGTCGTCACGCCCCCTCCCCAAGCCCGACCGTTCGTCCGGACCGTACCGCCCCAAACCCTACCGGCCGCGACTCGGATACAGACTCAACCCGTTCACCAAGTCGGCACCCAACGAGGACGATGGCCGAACCGCGGGGAACGACCAAAATGTCGATGAGTTGCCGGCCGAAGCCGATTGGCCGCCGCGACCGGAGGCCGCTCTGCCTGCTGTCGAGCCTTCGTTCGCACGGACGCCCATGACGCCTGCCACACCGAACAGTTCCTCTGACCGCAGGGCGGTACGGGTGGCCGGGAGCGTCCTCGCCACTGGGTTGCTCGCGGCCTCCTTGAGTCTGCCGATGTCCGATTCCAATCCGTCGCCTGGGATTGCTTACCTGATTCTCGCGTTGTGGTACATCCTCTTGGTGCCACATCTTTTTGGCCCAATACTTGCCATCCCGGTCTTCCTTACCGGTCTTGTCTACCTCGGCTGCGGCAACGGACACGCCGCGCGGTGGTGGGGTGCGGCGGGGGTAATCCTCGGAAGTCCCGTTCTCGTTCTTGGGGGGTTGGGACCGGGGTCCATTGCTTGGTGTGGGTCGATGGTGGTCTTGGCCGCGACTGGCGTCCTTGGCGGAAGCCTGCCACGATACCGATTCCGATTCCGCTACCCGCGTCCCGGTGACAGACCGAACCCGTTCGTGGACGCGCCCGGCGGGGACGAACCCTCCGGTGGGGCGTGAAGTCTGCTTCCCAATTCTGCCGATAGTAGCGGTTGGGCAACCGTCCTTGTGGGACCGGTGCGCGCTGCTAAACTGCACGCATGAACACCCTGACTCCCGACGCCACGGAGCCTCTGGCCATGACGGCCCCCAACACACTGTTTGAAGTCGAAGACGAGCAAGAGAAGACTCCGAGGGCTGACGCCCCCCGCTCGCCCGCGACGCTATTCGCGGACATCGTCTTCGACCGGCCGCTCGACCACGCGTACACCTACGCCGTACCCGAACACCTGCTCGCCAAGATCGGCGTCGGGAAGCGCGTCGAGGTGCCGTTCGGCAAGGGCGGCAAAGGCACCGCCGGGTTCTGCGTGCGGGTCACGGATGTCGCGCCTACCTCCGGCTACGAACTCAAGACCGTCACGCGCGTACTCGACGACGACGCCATCGTCGATGACCACGTCATGAAGCTGACGCGGTGGATGGCGGACTACTACCTGTGCGGCTGGGGTCAGGTGCTGCACGCGGTCGTGCCCGCCGGCGTGCGCGACAACGCCGGCACGCGGGTCGCGTCGTTCGTCGAAGTGCTGCCGAAGGAGAAGTTGCCGAACCCCTTGCCGTCTGTCACGCCGCAACAGAAGGCCGCACTCGACAAGCTCAAGAAGGAGAACCGGCCCTTAGAGGTGCTTCAACTCGCCAGGCTCGCGAAGTGTACGACCGGCGTAGTCGCGGGCCTCATCAAGAAGGGGCTGGTGCGGAAGCTCAGCGAGCGCATCGAGCCGCCGGCCGCGGCGCCCGGAGCCGAGACGCTGGACGACGCCCAGGAAGGCGACCCGCCACGCGTCGAGATCGCGCTGAACGCCGATCAACTGCGTGTGTGGGAGCAACTCAAAGTCGCGCTCGAAACCGGCGGCTACCACCCGTTCCTGCTGCACGGCGTCACCGGCAGCGGCAAGACGGAAGTGTACCTGCGCGCCATCGAAGAAGTCGTGCGCCAGGGCAAGGAAGTCATCGTCCTGGTGCCGGAAATCTCGCTCACGCCGCAGACGCTGTCGCGGTTCAAGGGCCGGTGCGGGAACCTCGCGGTGCTGCACAGCCACCTCACCGACGCCGAGCGCGGCGGGTACTGGCGCCGCGTCGCCACCGGGCACGTTCAGGTCGTCGTCGGCGCGCGCAGCGCCGTCTTTGCACCGACGCGCAAGCTCGGCCTCATCGTGATCGACGAGGAACACGAGAACAGCTTCAAGCAGGAATCGACGCCGCGATACCACGCGCGCGACGTGGCCGTGATGCGCGCGCGGCTCGAAGGCATTCCCATCCTCATGGGGTCAGCGACGCCGAGCCTCGAAAGTTGGGCGAACTGCGAGCGCGGCAACTACACCGTCTTGAGCATGCCGAACCGCGTCGAAAGCCGGCCGCTGCCCGCGGTGAAGTTGATCGACCTGCGCCACGAACCGAAGCCGCCGGGCAAGCACTACGCGATCGGCCCGACGCTCGAAAACGCGATGCGCGCGACGCTCAAGGACAAGGGCCAGATCATCCTGTTGTTGAACCGCCGCGGGTTCAGCACACACGTCCACTGCGAGGCGTGCGGGCACGTCGCGCAGTGTGCGCACTGCGACCTCGCGATGACGTTCCACCGCACCAAAAACTCGCTGATGTGCCACTACTGCGGGTTCGAGACGGCCCCGTATCAGAAGTGCCCCGCGTGCGCGCAGCCCGCGATGCGCTACCAGGGACTCGGCACGGAGAAACTGCAAGTCGAGATCGAGGAGAAGTTCCCCGGCAGCGTGTGTCAGCGGATGGATTCGGACACGATGTCGAAGCCCGGCAGTCACCAGCGCGTCCTCGACGCCTTCCGCGACGGCCTCATTCAGATTCTGGTCGGCACGCAGATGATCGCGAAGGGCTTGGACTTCCCGAACGTGACGCTCGTCGGCGTGGTGAACGCGGACGTGGGGTTGCACCTGCCGGACTTCCGCAGCGCAGAACGCACCTTCCAG
>CANLGS010000549.1 GCA_947490035.1 Gemmataceae bacterium | reverse complement strand
TGAGTTCGTCTCCGTTCAGCTCGTAGATCCCCTTGAGCACCACGCCCTTGCGCACGACCAAGTCGATCTCCGCCGGGCCTTTGTCCTTGGCCCGGCCCGGCTTGAGCCGGAACTCCGTGCCCGCATGGATCGCGAAGTACAATCCGATCTCCGGCTCCGCGGACGGGAGCACCACCGGCTCGCTCACCGTTACCAGTTTGTCGTCGGTGACCGTGAACGTGCTGTCGGCCCAGAGCGGGCGTCCGAATTCGTCCTTGTTCCCTTTGGCGACGACCACCTTGCCGTGACCGCTCGTGGAGGCTACGCCCCAGACCCCGGCCAGCGCAGTCAACTTCGGCTCGGCCTTCTTCTCCTCGGACGCGGCCGGGGTGACGAGGGCACCGGTCGCGAGAGCGACCGCGAGCAGAGAGCGCATGGGAACCTCGGTTGAAGTTTACCCAGGGTGCGCTCGAAGCCTCGCGACCTGGGCTGTGGATACTACCCCTTCGGGGTAAAGAAGGAGACATCCGTCACGCCACGTTCACATCCCGGCGGCTTTTTTGAGCGCGTCGGCCTTGTCCGTCTTCTCCCACGTGAACTCGGCGCGCTCGCGCCCGAAGTGACCGTTGCGGGCCGTTTCGCGGTAGATCGGCCGGCGCAGGTCCAGCGAACCGATGATGCCCTTCGGCGTCAACTCGAAGTGACTCCGGATCAGGTCGATCAGCTTCGCTTCGGGAACCTTCGCGGTGCCGTTGGTGTTCACCCAGATGTTCAGCGGGTCGGGGTAGCCGATCGCGTAGGACAACTGCACCTCACACTCGCGCGCCAGTCCGGCCTTCACGATGTTCTTCGCGATGTAGCGGCAGATGTACGCGGCGCTGCGGTCCACCTTCGTCGGGTCTTTGCCGCTGAACGCGCCGCCGCCGTGCCGCCCGCGACCGCCGTAGGTGTCCACGATGATCTTCCGCCCGGTCAGCCCGCAGTCGCCGTGCGGCCCGCCTTGCAGGAAGCACCCGGTCGGGTTGATGTGACAGAGGATGTCGCCGTCATCGACCTTCGGCAGCTTCTTGCCGGGCTGAATCATCACCAACTTGCCCTTCACCAAGTCCTTGCGGTCGGCTTCCAGAGTCGGGCGGATGAGCTGGTCGATAATCAGTTGCCGGGCGTCGTCGGTGAAGTAGTCGATGCCGTCCTGGGTCACCATCACTTCGCGCGTGTGCTGCGTGCTGAGGACGACCGTGTGGATGCGGTTCGGGGTGCCGTCGGTGTTGTACTCGACGGTCACCTGACTCTTCGCATCCGGGCGCAGCCACTTCAGCTTGCCGGTCTTCCGCATGTCCGCGTGGCGCTCGACCAGCCGGTGCGCGAGGTGGATCGGCAGCGGCATGAGGGTCGGCGTCTCGTCGCACGCGAAGCCGAACATCAGCCCCTGGTCGCCGGCGCCGCCGACATCGACGCCCTGGCTGATGTGCTGGCTCTGAGCGTGGATGCGGCAATCGACCTGGCACGCGTCGGCGGTGAAGCCGATCTCCTCCGCCTCCTCGCGGTCCTTCGCCGTGTACCCGATTTCGGTGATGACATCCCGCACGAGCGCGTCAACGGCTTGGCTCGTGAGACTGGCCTTCGTGGTGATCTCGCCGGCCACGACCGCGAGGTCGGTCGTCACCAGCGTTTCGCACGCGACCCGGCTCTCGGGGTCGGCCTTCAGGCAGAAGTCGAGGACCGCGTCGGAGATCTGGTCGGCCACCTTATCGGGGTGGCCCATCGACACGGATTCACTGGTGAACAGGTAGCGGGTGGTGGACACGGCAATCCTCTCCTGAGGCGAAGGCCCCTGCCGGGGTGGTCCGGTCGGTGAACGTCCTGTGTGGAACGGTGCGCGTGTTATACATCCGAACGCGAATCGGGGCAATTCGAGTGCGCCACCCTCCCGCGCACGCCGCGGGTCGCTACAACGCCGGTCTCACCCGATCGCACGTTCCCGAGCGGTTCACCATGCCGAAACGCCTTACCGTCCCGCGTGGGTTCACGCTGATTGAGTTGCTGGTGGTGATCGCGATCATTGCCGTCTTGATCGGGTTGCTGCTGCCGGCGGTGCAGAAGGTGCGAGAGGCGGCGGCACGCATGAGTTGCCAGAACAACCTCAAACAGGTCTCGCTGGCCTGTACGAACTACGAGGTGCGGACCGGGAAGTACCCGCCGTCGAACACGTTCGGCCCGTACAACGGGTGGCCGGTGCTGATTCTGCCGGACCTGGAGCAGGAGAACGTCGCCAACATCTACGTGGCGACCGCGAACTGGTCCGACCCGGTCAACGACGTGCCCCGCAACAGTCGCGTGAAGACGTTCCTGTGCCCGAGCGCGAACGGCCAGCGCACCGGGAAGTCGGCCATCCCGCTCACCACAACCGGCGCGTCGGCTACCGGCGCCGCGTGGGACTACTCGAACGTCGCCGTCGTCGCGCAGACGCTGCTCGCGTACCTCAACTACCCGGACCCGGCGAGCTATCCGATTACCTGGCGCGGGGTGATGAGTTCACAGGGTTCGACGGTCGCGCAGATCACCGACGGGCTGTCGAACACGCTCCTCGTCGTGGAGGACGCGGGGCGACCGGAGTGGTGGGTGAAGGGGAAACGGGTGACCACCGGCGACCCGCCGTTTGGCGGCGACGGCACCATGACCGGCACCCTGAACGGCGGCACCTGGGCCGATCACGACAAGGGGTTCGGCATCGACGGCACGACCGCGGACGGCCTCGGCGCGCCCGGCGATTGCGCGATCAACTGCAGCAACTCGTTCGAGGTGTACGCGTTCCACACCGGCGGCGCGAACGTGGCGCTGGCCGACGGGAGCGTTCGGTTCCTGAAGGAGGGCATGTCGATCCGCACGCTCGCGGCTCTGGCCACCCGAGCCGGCGGCGAGGTGGTGGGCAACGACTTTTGAGGATAAGGCGGAAGGCAGATTGGCCACAAAAAAGCACAAAGGGCACAAAAGGGAACCGAAGACGAAGAGCAGAGCTGTTCTGAACACAATCTTCTGTCTTCGTCTTCGGTTCCCTTTTGTGCCCTTTGTGCTTTTTTGTGGCCAATCTGCCTTCTGTTTTTGCCTTACTTGCCGGCGACGGCGGTCGCGGCGACGAGCTTCGGGAACGTCTCGGTCAGGTTCGCGCCCGCCTCGACGATCACGCGCTTCTCCTCGACGACCAGTTTGCCGTCCACCACCAGCTCGGCCTTCACGTCATAGAAGAACTTCTGCCCGACCGCGAGCGGCGGGGTGTAGAACGCGCGGTCGGTGCCCGAACCGGCGACCGGCTTGCCGTCAACGAACAACTTGGTGCTGGCCGGGACCGTGAACTTCAGGTTCGCGCCCGTCTGGGAATCGGAGGTGGCCTTCGGGATCGGGGCGACCGGGATCACCACCACCGGCGGGCGGTTCGGGCTGAACGTGCTGCCGTAGACCATGTGCGGGTCGGTGTAGTTGCTGCCCAGGACGACCGGGAAGCCCGGCCCGTACACCGGCTCGACGGCGGAGTTGTAGCCGTGCAGCGTGTACGGTGGCATCCCGACCGGCGGACCCCAACTCGACCCGTAGCCGACGCCCGAACACCCGTGGCACGACCCGAAGCACGTGTACCCGGAGCAGGAACCGTGGCACGAGGAGCCGTAGCAGGAGGAACCGTAGCAGGAACCGTGGCACGAAGTGCGGTGACCGAGGAACCCGCCGCGCTTCGCAACGTACCCGCCGCCGTGGCAGGAGGAACCGTGGCAGGAGGATCCGTAGCAGGACGAGCCGTAGCACCCGCTGGGCATGACGCCGCCGCACCCGGTCCCCATCGCCACGACCATCGGAACCTGGATCGCCGGCGGCGGGGTGACATCGGCACCGGCCGACATCGCGGAGAGCATTACGATGCTGTACATGTTGTGTAACCTCGACATTCGGAACGCGAGCGGCGACCGACGCTGG
>CANLGS010000548.1 GCA_947490035.1 Gemmataceae bacterium | reverse complement strand
TCCGGGGCACACACCTCAGTTCACAAACTCCTCCAACAAGCCAAGCAACAACACAAAGACCACCCTTCAACCCACCAGAGAAAATGAGTCGTGCAAAGCAGTAGGGCGTCCCGCCCGAACTCGACGCGATCGTGCGGACGATGGGCGCGAAAGACCCGCACGCGCGCTACCAATCGGCCCGCGACGTGGTGAAGGCACTGCGGTCGTGGCTCCCGGTCGCGCAACAAGATTCGCTCGGCCTCTCGCTGGAACGCCCGAATCTGGGCGCGCTGACCGCGACACGGCTTCCGAAGCCGCCCGCGCCTGAGAAGGAGAAGGGCGGCATCGTCGCGTTCGTCCGCCGGCTGTTCGGCCGCTAACTCACCTCACTTCGGCGTTTCGCGTCGCGCGTTCGCGTGCGATAATGGGCACACGCCCACACGAGGAGACGCCATGTCCGCACCCGACCAATCAGTGACTGTGACCGCTGCCGAACCGACTGACGCGGACACTGAGGCTGCGTTTGCGTCGATCGCTTGGTTTGACTGGAAAGCCCCGCGCGATCTGATCCAGCAGTACGCGGGGATGCACGTCGCCATCCTCGGTGAAGAGATCATTGATGCCGACCGCGACTTCACCGAACTCGCGCGCCGTCTCGACGCGCGGGGCGACACGATTCCGATGACCCGATTGGTCGTGAAGTACGTTTACACTGACGAGGACGACGAGCAACTCGGTTCGAGGGCCGCCGCGTGGCCGGGGTGAAACTGTACCTGCGAACGCTTGGCGGGAATCCCGTTCTGCGGTTCGTTCGGCCCGGCGGTGCTCTGGACGCGCTCCCGGTCCTCCGGTTGTTCGCTTACGTCGATCTGCGGGCGCACGTCCAGTTGGGAAGCGGGTCGGTCGTGAAAGCGGCCCACCCCGATTGCGTCGTCGACACTGGCTCTCCGTTGTCCGTTCTGCCGGAGTACATCTGGAGCCGCTTCCGACCTGGCGCGGTGACACCGTTGCCATTCGATCCGGCGTTACCACAAGTCCGGCGGTTCTTGACCGTCGGCGGCGGGCGGTATCCGTTTGAACTCGGTGAACTCGATATCTGCCTTCGCGATTTGGACGGCCGCACGATGAGCCTTCGTGCCGTCGCACAGCTCACGCGAGACAACGGCGCACTCCAGGTACCCATGCTCCTCGGCTTGAGCGGGGGCGTGATCGACGGGCGCATCCTGCGCAGCGAGCCGGACGCGGCCGCGCCGTTCGGTCAGGCGTGGGCGCTCGAAGACCCGTGAGCCGGCGATTCTGACTTTCCACTTCGCACCGATTGCGTTTACATTCTCCGCATGGACTTCTCGCAGGAAGAACTGGTCGAGACTATCGACCGCCTCGTGGCGGGGCTGATCGAGCGCGCCGGCGTCACCGCCGGGCCGGTCGATGCGCTCGTGCTGGCGGAACACCACCTCGGCCTGCCGGTGCAGTTCGTCGAACCGGCCGAAGAGGACGAGTCCGGGCGCCGCCGGCCGCGCGCCCGCCCCGCCGGGAGCGGCATCACGCTCACCACCGACATGAGCGAGGAGCAGCAGCACCGCGCCGCCGCCGGCGGGATCGCTCAACTGCTGATGCCGGAGATATTTCACAAGCTCGGCGTGGTGGTCGGCGCCGAGAGCAAGCAGTTCGTGACGCACGTCCGCGGGCTGGTCGTGCCGCGAGTTCTGATCCCCAGGCGCCTGCTGCGCGCGGCCCTCCGCGACTGCAAGTACGACATCCCGGCGCTCAAGAAGGTGTTCACCACCGCGAGCATGGAGATGATCGCGCTGCGCCTGCTCGACCTGGACGAACCGTGCGTCATCGCGGTGGTCGATGACGGCGTCGTCGCGACGCGCCGCGGGAACCAGGCACCGGCATCGCGGAAGCTGAGCGATGCCGAACAGGAGTGCGTGACCCGCGTGACGGAACTCGACCTGCCGCATCGCGCGCGGGTGGGCGAGTGGACGGCGTGGGGCTGGCCGGTTCCGCACCGCCCTTTTCGCCGGATTCTTCTGCGCGCCGTGCCCGACGACGTATAATATCACCACGTTACGTTCACGCGGCGGTCGCCACAGCGCTTGCGCTGGCGACCGCCGGACCGTTTCTGACTTGCGAGTACAGATCGCCGAATGCACGGTGTAGAATAACCGGCCCGAGAGCCGATCGCCGCCCCTCTCCCGCTTGCATTCCTCACGCTGTACCCTGTACTTCTTCGACGGACCGACGGACCAGGAGCGCTGGGCCATGATTGACGACCGCATTCCCATGACGCGGGAAGGCTACGACAAACTCAAGGTCGAACTGGACCGGTTGCGCGGTTCGGAGATGATCGCGATCACCACGCGCGTCGCCACGGCCCGCGAGATGGGCGACCTGAGCGAGAACGCCGAGTACCACGCGGCCCGCGAAGACCAGGGCATGCTCCAGGCGCGCATCAACGACCTGTCCGACCGCCTCGCGCGGGCCGTCATCGTCGATATCAGCACGCTGCCGAAAGATACGGTCGCGTTCGGGAGTAGAGTCAGGGTCATGGACCTCGACATCGACGAGGAAGAGACGTTCGAGCTGGTCAGCCCCGGTCAGGAGAACCCCGACAAGGGCCGAATTCTCACCGGCAGCCCCATCGGGCAGGGCTTGATCGGACGCAAGAAGGGCGAGACGGTCAAGATTCAGGTGCCCAGCGGCACGATCAAGTTCAAGATCCTCGAGATTTCCTCCGCGAACCTATAATTCGCGCGATCGCGGAATAATAGTGGTACGAATTCCGGTATTTTGCCCATTCTTCCTGCGATACGGGAATTTCGCTAGGCGCCAGCCGTACAAGTGGTTACAAAGTCTTTCGATTTCCTATCAACTGGTGTTGACGGGCTTCCGTCGTTGACGAATGCTACTGATAGGGATGGTACTTACACCGTTCCAAAACCGCCGGGAGGCGGGCATGTCTGATCCGCGACTCCACAGCATGCATTTGGAGGGCCAGCCCAGGCGGGACACGTTCCGCACTGCGCGCGACCAACTCCAGGCCGCGTGCGGGAGTCAGACGATGGCCGGCGACCTCCGCATCCTCGACGACGCCGACCTGAACGGCCCCACGCTCGCCGCCCCTCTCGGTCCCTCGGTCGGTGGTGGTCGTGCCGCCTGCTTCACCTTCTATCTCAAAGACGGCGTTAACGTTTACCCCCTTCATCTGGGGATGAACAGCGTCGGGCGACTGCCCGACAACGACGTGGTCGTCCGCGACGAGTGCGTCTCCCGCCGCCACTGTGCCGTGCTGATCCACTCCGACCTGCGGTGCGAACTGCACGATGTCGCGTCGAAGAACGGCACGCTGCTGAACGGCAAGAAGATTCCTCAGCCGACCAAAATCCAGTCCGGCGACCAGATCACGCTCTGCAACCGCCGCCTCACGTTCCACATGACCGAAGTCGCCGGCGAACCCGCTGTCGCGGGGTGAGCCGCGCTCGCGTCTTTTCTTTGCCGAGGATTAATCCCGGTGTACGACGATTTCCTTTCCTTCGTCCGCGCCGTGGTCCAACCCGGTCTTGTTGCGAACCCCACGCACGTCCGACTCGATGGCGAGCGCACGGGGGGTAGTCGGGAAGTCGCGGGTAAGTTCCAACATCGTAGCCGCGTGTGGACGGTACACGCCGATACGCACTACGAACCACTTCTGATCGCCGCGCGAGACGCCGAGGCTGGGAACGATCCTTTCGTTGAGGAAGACACGCCTCGCGGCCTCGCCCTCGTACTCACCGCCACTCTGCAAGCGGCTTACCCCTCGCCGCACAAGCACCTCTACATCTATTCCTGGTAGCGGAACTGCTTCGGAACACGGCCCATCACGCGTCTTTCTCTTGCCCTCTCCCCTTGCGGGAGAGGGTGGTCGGCGCTTCGCCGACCGGGTGAGGGGTAACGCTCAACACGCGTGAAATCTTACCCCTCACCCCGCC
>CANLGS010000547.1 GCA_947490035.1 Gemmataceae bacterium | reverse complement strand
GCCCGCGGGCTGAAGTTGATCGAGCCGAGTGTTGGCGCCGCGTTCGCGGTGGACGAGGTGATGTTCGGAAGGAAGGGCGAACCGGAGGTCGTGGTCGCGGGCGGCACCGAACACGCCGCGCAGCCGGCGCGCCCGAGCGCGCCGGGCGAGTCGTCCCCGGTGCCGACCGGCCCCGGCGGCTACCCGATCGCGGCCGGCGCGGGCGGGTGATTCCTGATTCCTGGGAGCGCGGGCGTCCCGCCCGCTCTTCGCGAGCCGTGTCGGTTCGTGATCGAGTACCCGAGAACGCACATCGTTGGGATGCCGGCGGGCGGGACGCCCGCGCTCCCAGGATTCAATCCGCATGCCTTCCACCCTGACCGAACCGCCGCGTACCCCCGCCCCGCCCGCGACCGGGTGGGACACGGAAGTCTTCGTGTTGCGCGCCGCCGACCGCGCCTCACTGCGCGAATCCGTTCTTGCGCTCGCGGCGGAAGTCGAGCGACAACCCGGTGCCCCTCTCGCGCACCTCGCGGCTTCGCTTGCCGCGGAGATGCATCCCGGCGGCTCACGGCTCGCGGTCGTCGCGGGTTCGCACGCCGACCTGCTCACGCGATTGACTCGCGCCGCGGACCGGCTCGCGGACCCGAAGTTCAAGCAAATCCGCGACGCCAACGGCATCTACTACTTCGACGCGCCGCTGGCGGAGCAGGGCACCGTCGCGTTCCTGTTCCCCGGCGAAGGCGCGCAGTATTTGAACATGCTCGCCGACCTGTGCGGCGTATTCCCGGAGGTCGAAGCGACCTTCGCGTGGTGCGACCGGCTCGCGGCCGAAGCCGGGCGCCCGGAGGCGTCGCTGCGCCGCGTGCTGCACCTGGCGCCCGATGCGACCGCCGAGGAGAAGGCCGCGACCGAGGCCGAACTGCGCGGTCTGGGGCCGTCCATCTTCGGCGTGCTGCTCGCGGACCAGGCCATCTTCCGCGTGCTGGAGAACCTGCGGGTGCCGGTGTCCGCGATGGCCGGGCACAGCGCCGGCGAACTCGGCGCGCTGCTCGCCAGCGGCGCGATGGATTCGCGCGACGCGCACGGCTCGCGCCTGCCGGAAATCATGGAAGTGATGCAGCGGCAGGAGGGCGACGCCGGCGGGCCGGAGGTGGTGCTGCTCGCTGTCGGCGCGAGCAAGGCCACCATCGTAGAAGTGGCGAATGCGGTCGCGGGCGGCGCGGTGATCGTCGCGATGGACAACTGCCCGCACCAGTGCGTCGCGGTCGGCCCGGCGCACGCGGTCGCGGCAGTGGAAGCCGCGCTCGCGGAAAAGGGCGTGATCGCGGAGCGGCTGCCGTTCAAGCGGCCGTACCACACGCCGCTGTTCGAGCCGTACATGGGCGCGCTCCGCGAGCTGTTCGTCAACGTGCCGTTCAGCCGGACGAACACCGACGTGTACTGCTGCTCGACGGGCGAGTTGTTCCCCTCCGATCCCGACGCGATGCGCGAACTCGCGGTGAACCACTGGGTCACGCCGGTCGAGTTCACGCGCATGATCGAAACCATGCACCGCGACGGCGTCCGTCTCTTCGTGGAGTGTGGGCCGCGCGGCAACCTGTCGGCGTTCGTGGAAGACATCCTGCGCGGCAAGCCGTTCGCCGCGATCCCCGCGAACGTGCCCCGCAAGAGCGGCCCGACGCAGATTAACCACATGGTCGCGCAACTGGTGGCGCACGGCGTCGATCTGAAACTGGGGTATCTGTACGAGGGGCGGGAAGAACTTCTCCCCCCAACCCCCTCCCCTAAGAAGGGAGGGGGAGCCGGCGTCGAGTCGTCTGGCGACGACTCGCGAGCGTCAGCGAGCGCAGCCCCCCCTCCCTTCTTAGGGGAGGGGGTTGGGGGGAGAAGTTCTTCAGTCCTCCACACCTACCTCGACGTGATGGAGCAGTTCCTCGACGCGCAGCGCGAGGTGATGTCCGCGTTCCTGGTGAGCCGGGAGCGTCAGCGAACGGAGGGGCTGCCCTTCGAGTTCGCGCCGCCTCCGGTTGCTGACGCTCCCGGCTCGCCCCAAGCGTATGAAGCACCCTTCGCGCTGGTCGAAACCGTTCTCCAGTACGAGCCGGGGCGCGAGGTCGTGTTCCGCCGCGTGATGGACGAGCGCGAAGACCTCTACGCGGACGACCACACGCTCGGCGGGCGCGGCGTCAGCCGCGAGAACCCGGCGCAGAACGGCCTGCCCGTTCTGCCCATGACGTTCAGCCTCGAAGCGATGGCCGAAGCCGCGTCGATGCTCGCGCCGGGCAAGGTGGTGATCGCGCTCCGCAACGTCCGGCTGTCGCGGTGGTTGCCGTTCGACCCCGGAACCACCACGCTCGAAGTTCGCGCGACGGTCGCGTCCGCCGATCCCGCGACCGGCGTCGTCGAAGTCAAAGCGGACGTGCGCGACCTGGGGAATTCGTTCCTCAAGGACGGTGCGAATAAGTCCGCGTCAGAAGCGGTGGTCGTCCTCGCGGACCGCTACCCGGACCCGCCGGCACCGCTACCGTTCGCGCTAACGGAAGAGGTGCCGTGCCGCACCACCGTCGAAGACCTGCGCCGGAATATGTTCCACGGGCCGCTGTTCCAGATGATCCGCTCGCTCGACCGCACCGGGCGCGAGGGCATCGAGGGCACGCTCGAAGTGCAGCCGCGCGATGGCTGGTTCCGCTCGAACGCGGACCCACGCGTCGCGCTCGACCCGGTGCTGATGGACGCCGCGATGCACATCTTCGGCGCGTGGCACCTCGAACAACCCGACTGGACCGGGCGCATTCTCTTACCATTTGAAGTGCAGAAGATCGAGTACTTCGGCCCGCCGCCGGAAGTCGGAGCGCACGTCGTCGTTCGCGGGCACAACGAGCAAGAATCCGCGCGGCACTTCCGGCACGGTCTCGAAGTGTTCGACACGAGCGGCCACCCGTGGATGCAGATGACCGGCGTGGGCTACTGGCGGTTCTACCTGCCGTTCGGGCACGTCAACTTCTTCGGCCCGAAGGACGAATACTTCCTCAGCCGCGACTGGCCCGAAGCCGTCGCGCCGACCGCCGCGTTCGGTCGCTGTCATTACCTCGAACCGCCCGTCGATCTGAAGCAGCCGGTGCTGCGCGCGGCCGGGGCGCGCGTCACGATGACGCCGACCGAACTCGACACCTTCGGGAACTGGACCGGCCCCGACGCGGAGCTGAACGACTGGTTCTTCGGGCGGATGCTCGCGAAGGACGCGGTCCGCGCCGCGCGGGCGCAGAAGCACGGCGACGCGATGTTCCCCGCCGACATGGAGACCGACGAAGTGGACGGCCGCATCGTGTGCCGGCCGCGCGGCGCGGCGCGGAGTGAGCCGTTCCCGCCGGTGAGCGTCGCCATCTCTGAAGGGAAGGTAGCAGCATTCTCCGCGTTCGCGGAGCGCGTCGGGTGCGCACTCCAATCGGTCGCGAAGAACCTGGCGCCTGAAGCCGAGCGCGAAGTGCGGGCGAAAGTCGCGTGCGCCGCGGTCGCGGAGGCGCTGCGCGTACCAGTCGAAGGCTGTTCGCTTCAATCGCTCGATGTCAACACCGGGGCCGCGGTCGTGAGCGCGAACAACGCGCGCTACCGCGTGCAAACGGCCCGACAGAAGGGCGCGATCGCCGCCACCACCCATTGCGAGCCGGCGTGATGCGCACCACCGACGATCTGCTGGCCGCGCTCGCGGACGTGGTGCGGACCACGTTCCCCGACCGCGACTTCCCCGAACCGGTCGAACTCACCACGCGCGCGTTCGGCGACCTCGGCTTCGCGTCCATCGACCTCGTCGTGCTGGCCGAACGGCTCGACGCGCACTTCGGCCGACGGCTGCCCTTCGGCGCGTTCTTGAAGGGTCTGCGCGACAGCGGCGCGGAAGATTTGGAGTTGGGCGCGATGGTCGCGTTCTTGCAGAAGCACGTGTCTTGAGTGTAGTCATCACGCTCCGCG
>CANLGS010000546.1 GCA_947490035.1 Gemmataceae bacterium | reverse complement strand
CTTCGGCTCGTCCGGCGAGTTCAACCCGGCGTAGACTTTCGACGCCGCCACCGCATCAGTTTTGCGGAGCCGGTCGGCGTGGGCGAGGAGGGCGTCGGCCACGGCTTTGCGAACCGCCCCTTGCGCCTTGGCTTTCGTGGTGTTGAGTGTGGCGAGGGCGTCAACTCCCGGGATGCGGCCGAGCGCCCGTGAAGCCGCCACCGCCGTCGCCTCGTCAGCCGAACCCAGTTCCGCCCCGACCGCCGCCACCGCCGTCGCGTCGGCACGATGGCCGAGGGCGTTCAGCAGCCCGATCTTGTGCTGGCCGGAAGCGGCCTTCAGAGCGGCCGTGAGCGGGGCGGTCGCCTTCAGACTGGGGTTGTTCGCCAGTGCCCGGACGGCGGCCTCGCGGACCACGTCGTCTTTATCGTCGATCACCGGCGTGAGGGCGGCGACCGACTCCTCGCGGCCGATCCGCTCCAATTGCGTGAGCATCCAGAGCCGGGTCGGGGCGGGCGTCTTCGGGTCGAGCTTGCCGGCCATGAGCGTGCAGGCTTCGGCCCGCACTTTCTCGTTGCCGGGTGCGGCGGCGGCGTTGCAGATGTCCTGCCACCGCTGTTGGGCGGCCTTGTCGGCCTTTTCAATGCCGGGCTGCAGTTCGTCGAAGGTGGCGGCGAGCGTCTTGCCCTTCAGGTCGGGCGCTGCCGGCTGTGCGAGGGCGAGTGCCGCGCCGAGCAGGGCGCAGGGCAGTGCGATGGCGAATCGGTTCATGGCGAGAGGTGGGGGGAGAGTGGTGTGGGAGGGTGGGGTCGGCGGCCGAGCAGTCACGAGAGCGACCACGGCTCGCGCTTCGGGCGGTCGAGCCAGCGGGCGGCCTCGGCGTCGCCGACGATCTCCTCCTTCACCGAGTCCCACTTGAGTGGCCGCTTCAGCCAGTACGCGATGTTCCCCAGGTGGCAGACGGTGCAGGCGCGGTGGGCCACCTCGATGTTGCGGAACGGCTTCTCGCGGGTCTTCACGCAGTGGAGGAAGTCGCCGAAGATGCCGCCCTTACCGCGGTAGGTCGGCATGTCCGTGGCGCGGGGCGGCTTCGTCGGCTTCGGCTTGCCGCGGTCCAGTTCGCCCTCGGTGCCGATGTACCGGATGTCGTTCGTGCCGCCGTGGTACATCTTCATGCCGTCGGCGAACACATAGGTGAGGTGTTTCACTTCCTTCCCGTCCGGCGGGATGATGTCCGTCGGGCCGGTCAGGTGGTGGCCGGTGGCGAACATCGCCGCGCCGAAGCGGTGGGCTCCCCAGTCGGTCATGCCGCCGCCCGAGTAATCGCGGAACGGGCGGAACCCGCCCTTGATGAGCGACGAGTGGAACGGCCGCTTCGGCGCCGGCCCGAGCCACATCTCCCATTCCGCCGGGGTCATCCCGGCGGGCAGTTTCTCCTCCGGCAGGTAGCAATCCTCCGAAGGGCCCCAGCAATCGACGAAGACTTCCTTCACCGTACCGAGCGAACCGCCCCAGATGGTCCGCGGCCAGTCGCCGTAGTCGCCCAACACCCGCTGGCTGCCGCCGGAGAACACCCGGCCGTATCGGGCGACCGCGTCAGCCATTGCCCGCCCCTCGCGGACGGTCAGGCACTCCGGCTTCTCGCAATAGACATCCTTCCCCGCCTTGCACGCTTCGATCGTGATGATCGCGTGCCAGTGGTCGGGCGCGCCAATCAGCACGGCGTCGATGTCGTCACGGGCGAGTACGTCGCGGAAGTCGGAGTACGCCTTGCAGTCGGTGTTCTTGTATCGGTCGTTCACCTGCTTCCGGGCCTGTTCGCGGTGCTCTGGCACCACGTCGCACACCGCCACCATCTGCACTTCGGGGAAGCGCATGAACCCGCCCATGTCGCCGCGGCCCTGCCCGCCGCAGCCGATGGTGGCCATCGTGATGCGGTCGTTCGCCGGGGTCTTTTGTGCGGTGGCAACGGCGGGGGCGACGAGCGCGCCAGCCGTCACCGACTTCAGGAAGTGGCGTCGGGTGGGGGACGAGCTTGCCATGTCGGGATCTGGGGGAGTGTGGTGGGGATGATACTTACCTTAGAGTAACATTTCTACCTCTCTCTGTCGAGAGGGGGTCGAGATTCGAGTCGCTGCACAATAGTTAGTGGTTGGGACGAGGCGTTCCGCTACCCTCGTTCTCAGGCGTAAATGAGGTTGTGGGGTCCGGCGACGTTCTTGATGATGAGGGTGTGCCGTCGGCGCGGGTTCCGATACCGCTCGGCGGCAATCCGCCACACCTTCATCTTCCCGATCGCGTGTTCCACCACGATCCGCCGGCGCGACACCCGCCGGTTGCCCGCCTTCTGCCGCTCCGTCAATACGCCCTTCGGCGGGCGCCGGCGCGGGGTCCGCAGCCCGGTCCCCAGGTACGCCGTTTCACCGGTCCTCGGCACCCCGCGCGGGCACACCGCGCCGGTTCGGTCGTACACCTTGTTGTCGTGCGTCGTGCCGGGGAACGCCTCCGACACGGCCGCGGTCGTCGTCGTAGCGCATGTTGAACTCGTCGAGCGGCTTGTACTGATCGTCCTTCGCCATCAGCCCCTTCGCGACGTATGGCCCGTACAGCGGGAACCCGTCAAGCGCGAAACCTATGAGCGGCGAGTGCCCTTCACCGACCTGAAGTCGCGCGGCATCCCGAACGAGACGCTGGTGCTGTGGGCGGCGAGTTCGGGGTGCCGACCTCCGAGGGCGCGAAGGGCCGCGACCACGACCACTACGGGCTCACGGTCTGGATGACGGCGGCGGCGTGAAACCCAGCACGAGCTACGGAGCGACCGACGAGTTCGGGTTGTCCATGATCGAGGACCGGGTCCACGTCCGCGACCGGCACACCACGGTTCTGCATCTGATGGGCCTCGGCCACGAGAAGTTGACCTCCGCGACAGCGGGCGCGACGAATATTTCACGGCATTGAGGATCCAGAAACACTCATCTGAGAAACACTCGCAATAGCTGAGCGATGTTGGTACGCTATTTTCTGCCCGCCGACTCGCCGCACCCGCACCCGCCGCGGTCCCGCCACACTCCTCGTCTCAGGATGCCGACATGATTTCTGTGTTCGGAAGCGCGAGTTCCACAACCGGCCACGCGTCGCGCCGGGAACTCCTCACGATCGGCGCGCTGGGGCTGGGCGGTCTGTCACTTCCGGGCTTGTTGAGGGCGGAACAGGCCGCCGGGATCCGCACGTCCCACAAGGCCGTCATCATGATTTACATGGTCGGCGCGCCGCCGCACCAGGACATGTACGACCTGAAGATGGACGCGCCCGTGGAGGTCCGCGGCGAGTTCAAGCCGATCAACACGAAGGTGCCCGGCATCCAGTTCTGCGAGCACCTGCCGAAGCTCGCCTCCATCGCGGACAAGCTGATCCCGCTCCGCTCGGTCCACGGGTCGCCCAGCGGCGACCACGACTCGTTCATCTGCTACACCGGCCGCACGGTGCAGAAGCAGCCGCCGGGCGGTTGGCCGTCTCTCGGTTCGACCGTCTCGAAGGTGCTCGGTGGGTCGAACGCCTCGGTGCCGCCGTTCGTCGGGCTCGCCCCCGACGCGGGCCACCCGCCGTACGGGTCGCCCGGCCACCCGGGGTTCCTCGGCGTCGCACACGCCGCGTTCCGTCCGTCGGGGCCGATCCGCGAGAACCTGGCGATGAACCCGAGCAACGCGGTCCACCTCTCGGACCGGATGGGGTTGCTGAAGGGGTTCGACCGTGCCCGCAGTGACCTCGAGACGAAGGGGGCGTTCGACGGGCTGGACGCGATCCGGCACCGGTCGCTCGAACTCCTGACGTCCAGCAAAATCGGGGAGGCGCTCGACCTGTCCAGAGAGCCGCTGGTCGTGCGCGAGCGGTACGGCAAGGGCGACCCCAAGAACTACGGCGACGGCGCGCCGCGGAACCTGGAGCACTTCCTCATGGCCCGCCGGCTGGTCGAGG
>CANLGS010000545.1 GCA_947490035.1 Gemmataceae bacterium | reverse complement strand
TGTTGTAGGACAGGCCGCTGGCCTGTCATTGCCGAGACAGGCCAGCGGCCTGTCCTACACGGAGACAGGCCGCTGGCCTGTCATTGCCGAGACAGGCCAGCGGCCTGTCCTACACGGAGCGAGCCAATGGCATTTGAAGTGCGAACGACCGAAGGCAAAGCCGGCGACCGCGGCGGCGAGATTTACGAACTCACCAACGACACCGGCACGGTGCGCGCCGAGGTGTGGCCTCAGTGGGGGTTCAACTGCCTCAAGTGGCAAGTGAAGCAACCCGACAACCGCTGGGCCGACATCCTGTTCCACATGCCCGACTGGGAGAGCAACCCGGTGCCGACGCGAAGCGGGCACCCGATCCTGTTCCCGTTCCCCGGACGGCTGCGCGACGGGAAGTTCATGTTCGAGGGCAAGACGTATCAGCTACCGCTGAACGAATCGAGCAAGCTCCACGCGATCCACGGGTTCACGCCGCGGAACAAGTGGCGGGTCACCGACTGCAACGGCGACGACGAGTTCGCGTTCGTGACGGGCGAGTTCAACCTGGCGAAGGATTTGCCCGAATCGCTTCCGCTGTGGCCGTCGGATTTCGCCTTCAGCGTGACGTACCGCCTGTACGCGAACAAGCTCCGCGTCGATGCACGCGTTGAGAACGTCGGGCCGGGTCCACTGCCGTTCGGTCTCGGCTATCACGGTTACTTCCGGCTACCCGGCATGAACGACCCGGACATCAGCGAGTGCGTGCTTCAGGCGAACGTCGCGGAGGTGTGGGAGGTCGATGCCGCCAACCTGCCTACCGGCTGGCGGAAGGAGTTGCCCGCGGAACTCGACTTCCGTCAGCCGCGCGCGGTGGGTAGCACGGCCCTCGATCACGTCTTCAACGGCGTGACCGGCGAGGAGACGCGGAACAGCGGGCTTGTCGAAGTCGCTACGCTGGCGCACCCGAACGCATTTGGCAAACTCCGCGTGATGGCGGATGCGTCGTTCCGCGACCTCGTGCTGTTCACGCCGGCGCACCGGCACGCGGTCGCGATCGAGCCGTATAGCTGTTCCGCCGACGCCTCGAACCTCGCGGCCCGCGGCATCGACAGCGGCTGGCGCGTCCTCCCGCCGGGCGGAACCTGGGAAGGCGCGGTCGAATACCGCTGGGAGCCGAATGGGTTGTAACCGTGCGGCGCGACGCCTTGAGCACAGGGCTTCCGCCCTGTGCTACGGACGCCGGCCCTCCGGGCGGAAGACCAACGGCCGCAAGGCGCCCGGTTTTGGTTTTCGCCCGGAGGGCCGGCGGTAGCCACAGTCACAGGGCGGAAGCCCTGTGACTGTGGCTACCGCCGGAGCTATTTGCTGCGCGTCGGATTCTGTCCTACCGTTGCGTGGTTCGCTGCACGTTCGGCGGGGGTACGCATGGCGGGGACGACCGCGCTCGGCAAATACCGGCTGCTCCACGCGCTTGGCAGCGGCAGCAACGCCGAAGTGTTTCTCGCCGAACCGCTCAACCACCCGAACTATCGCGTCGTGGTGAAGCGAATCCACGACCACGTCGTCGAACACCCGAAGTTCCGCCAACTGTTCGAGGCGGAAGTGCGCTCGATGGCGAACTTCAACCACCCCTACGCGGTGCGGCTGCTCGAAGCCGCCGCCGACGACCCGATCGGCCCGTGCCTCGTCATGGAGTACGTGCCCGGCATCACGCTCGAAGAACTCCTCGCCCGGCACAAAAGTTTGCCGCCGGAGCGCGTCGGCCGGTTGCTCGGCTGCTTCTGCCACGCGCTGCAAGCCGCGCACGACGCCGGCATCGTTCACCGCGACCTGAAGCCGGCGAACCTGATGGTGGTGGACGCGGACACGCCGCGGGAATCGCTGAAGGTGATGGACTTCGGGTTCGCCGGGTTCGCCGCGAAGCCGCACATCCAGTTGGCCGAACTCACCGGCCACGGCCCGATCTTCGCCATCGGCACGCCCGGCTACGTCAGCCCGGAGATGATCCGCGGCGACCGCGTGGACGCGCGCAGCGACCTCTATTCCGTCGGCGTGATCCTGTACGAGATGCTCACCGGTCGGCTGCCGTTCATCTACGACTACCAGGACCGGTTGCTCGCGGCGCACATCAAGGAATCGCCGCCGCGGTTCGCGAAGGTCGGCTGCGGGTTCATCCCGGCCGCGGTCGAGGCGGTGGTTCAACTCGCGCTCGCGAAGTACCCGAACGAGCGCCAGCAGAGCGCGCGGGAACTCGCTCTGATGTTCGGGGCTGCCCTCCACGAAAATTACTGGGACGACGCGACCCCGTCCGGCTGGGAGCCGATGGCCGCGGACGAGGACGCGCCCGAACCGACGCCGGTCGCGCGCCCGGCCAGCCCGTTCCACGTGACGCACGAGTTCGAGGCGTTCATGCCGGAGCGCCTGGCGGCGGCCAAACTGCGCGGGTTCGTCGAGGACTACGGCGGGCAGGTGCTGGTCAGCGAGCCGGGCGTGATCCGCATGCGCCTCGGCCTTCCCGACGGGTACAAAGAAGTGAAGGAGGGCAGCGGCATCTTCGGCTGGTTCGCCGGCCGCCGCCCGTCCGTGGCGCGCGGCCAGGAGCCGATCGAACTCGAACTGCAAATGGACAAGCCCGACCCCCGGCAGCCGCGCCTGTGCGTGGTCGCGGCGTTCCGCCCGCTCAAGGACTACATGCCGAAGGACCAGCGCACCTGGCAGGACCGCTGCGACAAACTGCACATCGTCCTGCGGCAATACTTGGGCGCATAAGTCGGGACATTTGGCAGAAAGACGAAGAGCCGCAGATGACGCAGAGGGACGCAGATTAAAGCCAAGAGACGGAGTTCTTCAACACACTTCTCGTCTTGGTTTTATCTGCGTTCTTCCGCGTCATCTGCGGCTCTTCGTCTTTCGGTCTTTCTGTGTTGCATTCCGGTCAAGCGGTCTTGTGCTGTCGCGCCTATCATGTCTGGATGAACTCTGTCACCGCGCCTCTGCCCGTTGTCACGCTGAAGATCGAGCGGCGGTCGTCGCACCCGTGGATCTTCCAGAAGATGGTCGAGAAGCCGCGCGACCGCATCGCGCCCGGCACCGTCGTGGACGTACTCGACAAGAACGGCCTGTGGGTCGCACGCGGCTTCTACAACGGCCACTCGCGCATCACGCTTCGCGTCCTCACCACCAGGCAAGACGAACTCGTTGACGCGGACTACTTCGCGCGGAAGCTCGCGGCCGCGGTCGCGTTCCGGCGCGATACGCTCAAGCTCGACGAGGTGACCAACGCCTACCGCCTCGTCCACTCCGAAGCGGACGGCCTGAGCGGGCTAGTCATTGACCGGTTCGGCGACACGCTCGTCTTGGAGTTCTTCTCGGCCGGCATGTACAAGCAGCGCTCCGCGATCATGGACGCGCTCCGCGTTCACTACCCCGCGGCGCGGTTCTACTATTTCGCCGACGAGCACGTCGGCAAGCAGGAGTCGTTCGACTGCCGCCCGCCGGAGCCGCCGCCGCCGGACGTGATTACCGAACACGGGCTGAAGTTCCGCGTCGCGCCCGGCAGCAACCACAAGACCGGCTTCTTCGTGGACCAGCGCGACAACCGCAACACGCTGTCCGAGTTCTGCGCCGGCAAGCGCGTGCTGGACATCTGCTGCAACACCGGCGGCTTCGGCGTGTACGCGAAGGCGAAGGGCGGCGCGGCCGAGGTGGTCGGCCTCGACCTCGACGAGCAGGCGCTCGACATGGCGAAGCAGAACGCCAAGCTGAACAACGCGCAGATTCGGTACGTGCAAGCCGACCTGTTCGCGTGGCTGCGCGACATCATCCCGAACGGCGAGCGGTTCGACACGGTCGTACTCGACCCGGCGAAGATGACCCGCGACCGTGAAGACGTGGAATCCGCGCTGAAGAAGTATTGCGACATGAACCGGCTCGCGCTGCACGTCGTAAAGCCCGGCGGCGTGCTGCTCACGTGTTCCTGCACCG
>CANLGS010000544.1 GCA_947490035.1 Gemmataceae bacterium | reverse complement strand
GACCAACAACACGACCAGCAGGGCGTAACGCATGGCAATCCTCCGCCGCTTGCGGCTTCGCGAGTACAGGTCGCGAAGCCGCAAGCGGCAAATCTACACTACATCCCCGGCAACACCTTATCCGGTTCGGCGAAGATCGCGGGCACGCCGCCGGTGTGGATGAACACGACCGACGAGCCGCGCGCGTGCTTCCCCGCGCGCACGTCCGCGACCACCGCCGCGAGCGCCTTCGCGGTGTACACGTGATCGGTCAGGATCGCTTCCGTCGTCGCGAGCAGGTGCATCGCCTCCTGACCCGCCGGCGACGGGATGCCGTAGCCCGGTGCGATAAACGATTCGTCCGCGTCCAGGTCCGACGCTGAGAGGCGGTGCGGCAGGCCCATGAGCGCGGCGGCGGCGTTCGCGTCGTCGGCCATGCGAGCGGGGATGTCCCAGGGCCAGTGCATCGGGCAGATGAGCCGCGCCGGGCACGTGAACCCGAGAAGCGCCTTGCCCAGCGCGACGCCGGCCCCGGTCGCGCCCGCGGATGACACGTAGAATGCGGCCGGCGCCACGTTCAGCGCTGCCAGTTGCTCCGCGATCTCCGCCATGCAGAGCGTGTAACTGACCGCCGACAGCGGCACCACCCGCGGCGGATCCCAGAAGTACGGCTTCCGGCCCGCGGCGCGGAACTCCGCTGCCTTCGATGCGATCAGCGCGTTCAACTCCGGCCCGATCTTCGCGTCGGTGAATTCGACGTGCGCACCGACGAGGTAATCGAGCAGGAGATTGCCCTGCGGTTCCGTACGCTGGTGCGCTTTCGAGAGGTAGAGTCGGCATTCGAGGCCGAGTTTGGCGCACGCGGCGGCGGTGGTGCGGCAGTTGTTCGACTGCACCAGCGCGCCCCACACGAACAGATCCGAGCCGCAAGCGAGCGCGTCACCAAAGAGGAACTCGTTGTGCCGGGCCTTGTTCCCGCCGAGGACGAGACCGGTACAGTCGTCGCGTTTGACGAAGACGCGCACGCCCCCGCCGAGTTTCGCGCCGAATCGCGGCAGTTCCTCAAGCGGCGTCGGCAGGTGCGCGAGCCGCACGCGCGGAAGTTTCTCCGCCGCGGCGCGCACGTCCGCCGGGGTGAGTATCGGAACGGGCATCGTCTCGTCTCCGCGAAGCTCTCGGGTTCCGTCATCGTAAGCCCGCGGACGTATGCCGGCCCGAAATTGATCGGTCGTGTTGCATCCGCGCGTGGAATGCGGTCGAACACCTTACTGGGGTGCTCGCCGACGGCCCTTCTCGGTAGATTGTTCTCACCCGCACACGTATTGGCGGGGCCACCGCTAACGGACTCGTGCATGACCTCGCTGTCGGCAACCGCCTCGCCCACGTCGTCCGCTCACGCCAAATCACGCCGCCCGCAGTCCGTGCTGATCGTCGGCGCGGGGCCGGGCGGGTTGGCCGCGTCGCTGATACTCGCGAAAGCGGGCCTCGACGTTCACGTGATCGAGCGCATGCCGCACGTCGGCGGGCGGTGCTCCGCGATCCAGGAGCAAGGGTTCCGGTTCGATCTCGGCCCGACGTTCTTCCTGTACCCGCTGGTGCTGGAGCGCATCTTCAAACTGATCGGCCGCGACCTGCGAACCGAAATCCCGATGGTGCGGTTGGACCCGCAATACCGCATCGCGTTCGGCTCCGGCGGGCAACTCGACTGCACGCCCGATGTCGCACGCCTCGCGACGGAAGTCGCCAAGATCAGCCCGCACGACGCGCAGAACGTGCGCCGGTTCCTCGACGAGAATCGCGTCAAACTGGAGAAGTTCCGGCCGTGCCTGGAGCGCCCGTTCTCCAGTTGGCGTGACCTCATCGGCTGGCAACTCGTGAAGCTGTTCCCGACGCTCCGCCCGTGGTCGTCGCTGGACACGGAGTTGGGTCGGTACTTCTCGGACGAGCGCATCAGACTGGCGTTCTCGTTCCAGTCGAAGTACCTGGGCATGTCGCCGTTCAACTGCCCGAGTCTGTTCTCGATCCTGTCGTTCCTCGAATACGAGTATGGCGTGTGGCACCCGCTCGGCGGTTGCTCCGCGGTGTCCGACGGCATGGCCCGCGTCGCGCGCGAATCCGGCGTGCGCATCACGCTGAACGAGGACGTGAAGGAAGTACTCTTCGAGGGCCGGAAAGCGGTCGGCGTGCGCACCCAGAGCGGCGAACACCGGGCCGACGCGCTCGTCATCAACGCCGACTTCGCCCACGCGATGACGAAGCTCGTACCCAATCACCTCCGGCGCAAGTGGACCGACGCGAAGATCGCGAAGAAGAAGTACTCGTGTTCGACGTTCATGATGTACCTCGGTATCGAGGGCCGCTACGACGACGTGCCGCACCACACGATCCACACCGCCGCGGACTACGTGAACAACCTCAAGGACATCGAACAGCGGCACGTGCTGTCCGACGACCCGTCGTTCTACGTGCAGAACGCAACGCCCACCGACCCGAGCCTCGCGCCATCGGGCATGAGTACGCTGTACGTACTCGCGCCGGTCACGCACCAGCACGCGAACGTCGATTGGTCGAAGGAGGCGCCCGCGTTCCGCGCGAAGTTGCTGAAGCAGTTGGAGAAGGTCGGGCTGCCGGGCGTGGAGAATCGCATTCGGTTCGAGAAGGTGGTGACGCCGGCGGACTGGGAGGGCGAGTACAACGTGTATCGCGGCGCGACGTTCAGCCTCGCGCACACGTGGGGCCAGATGCTGCACCTGCGTCCCCGGAACCGGTTCAACGAACTCGAAAGCGTGTACCTGGTCGGCGGCGGCACGCACCCCGGCAGCGGGCTACCGGTGATCTACGAATCCGCCCGCATCACGAGCCGACTGTTGCTGAACGACTTCGGCCACGACGCCGAATGGCTCGGCACGCCGGGCGCCGCGCTGCCAGTCGCGGTCTCCTGAAGTAGGTGCCGCTTGCCGAGCGGCACGGCTGTGCAACGCGGATCGCCCGGCGGACGTTCGTATTGCTCCCACGCGGGCCACCCCGTGCCGCTCGGCAAGCGGCACCTACTTCAGGAGACGACCTCAGTGACCAACACGGCGGAACGGAATCGCGTCGGCGTGATCGGCGGCGGCCTCGGCGGGCTGGCCGCGGCGTGCGTGCTGGCCGCGCGCGGGTACGCGGTCACGCTGTTCGAGAAGAGCAGTTGGCTCGGCGGTAAGGCGGCCGTGCTGAAAGCGGAGGGCTTCCGGTTCGACATGGGGCCGACGATCCTCACCGTGCCGTCGGTGCTGCGCCGCATCTTCGCGGAAGCCGACCGCCGGATGGAAGACTACCTCGACCTCGTGCGCCTCGACCCGCAGTGGCGGTGCTTCTTCGCCGACGGCACCTCGCTCGATCTGGTCGAAGACGTGAACGCGATGGCCGCGAACCTCGACGCCTACGCGCCCGGCACTGGTTCCGCGGAAGGCTACCGCAAGTTCCACGCGCTCTCGGACCGGCTGCACCAGATTTCCGACCGCCACTACTTCTGGAAGTCCATCGGCGGCGTCCGCGACATGATCGACTGGCGGGCCGGGTTCTCGGCGCAACTGCTCGGCGACGTGCTGCACATGCGCATGGGCCGGTCGGTCGCGGGGACCGTGCGGAAGTTCGTGCCGGATTCGCGCGTCGCCCAGATGCTCGACCACTTCACGCAGTACGTCGGCTCGTGCCCGGAGTCGTCGCCCGCGGTGCTGTGCGGCATCGCCCACATGCAGACCACGGAGGGTATTTGGTACCCGCGTGGCGGCACGCGAGCGGTGCCCGACGCGTTGGTCGAACTCGGCGAGGAACTCGGCGTCGAATACCGCACGAACACCGGCATCAAGCGCGTCCTCACCGACAACACCGGCAAGCGCGTTCGCGGCGTGGAAACCGACGGCGGCGAGGTGCTCGAACTCGCCGCCGTGATCTCCAACGCGGACAGCGCACGCACGCACCGCGAACTGCTTCACGAGAACGCG
>CANLGS010000543.1 GCA_947490035.1 Gemmataceae bacterium | reverse complement strand
GGAGCGCTTCGCGAACGACCCGGCCATCGTGGTCGGCGACAAGGACTGGCACCCCGGCGTGGTCGGAATCGTCGCGAGCCGCCTCGTCGATTACTTCGGGCGGCCGGCGCTGGTGATCGCGATGCAGCCGAACGAGTCGGTCGCGACCGGGTCCGGGCGGAGCGTGCCGGGGTTCGCGCTGCACACCGCGCTGGTGGCGTGCGACGACCTCCTCGAAGGGCACGGCGGCCACGCGGCCGCGGCCGGCTTCAAGGTGCGCCCGGAGCGCATCCCCGCGCTGCGCGAGCGGTTCAACGCCTACGTCGCGCGCCACTACCCCGGCGGCGCACCGGCGCAGCGGCTGACGCTCGACGCCGAGGTGCCGCTGTCGGCGCTCACGTTCGGGCTGCTCAACGACCTCGACAAACTCGAACCCTACGGGGCCGGCAACCCGCGGCCCAAGTTCCTCGCGTCCGGGCTGAAGGCGGAAGCCCCTCGCTTGATCGGCAAAGGCGAGGTGCAGCGGCACATCGACTTCCGCGTGCGCCAGGGCGAGACGACGATCCGCTGTGTGGCGTGGGGGATGGCCGACCGGATGGAGGAGTTGATGAGCGCCGGCGGCGACTGCTGCCTCGCGTTCACGCCGAAAATCAACGAGTGGAAGGGGGTCAAGAAACTGGAACTGAACGTACTCGACCTGAAGCCGGGCAAAGCGGTCGGGCTGGTGTGACACCAAGTCGCATTGGAGCGTAGCTGCGCCGGGTTTTGCCCTCTCCCTTGCGGGAGAGAGTGGCCGCGCTTCGCGGACGGGTGAGGGGTGAGAGACTTCACAGACCACGCGAATCTTCCCCTCTCCCCTTGCGGGAGAGGGTGGCCGCGCTTCGCGGACGGGTGAGGGGTGAGAGACTTCACGGACCACGCGATGCTCTTTTCGCGCGTGCAGCTCACCCCTCACCCGTCCGCGAAGCGCGGCCACCCTCTCCCGCAAGGGGAGAGGGGAAGATTCGCGTGGTCACCCTTCAAGCCGATTTGGTATCACTTGCTCGACAGGTCGATGTTGTGGGTGATCGGTTTGGCGTCCGGTTCCACGGTCAGTTCGAGTTTGCTCCGGGACGCGTCCTGGTAGCGCTGTGGCACGAAGCTGACCACCGGCTTGCCGTCCATGTTCGGCGAGGTTTTCCAGCAATCCACGCGCAGCGCGTACACACCGGGCAGCAGTCCGTCGCCGGTAGTGAACGTCTGCGCGCGGTAGTTCCCCTCGGCGTCGAACTCGGCGGTCCCCGGGCGGGAGGTGACGACCTTCCCGGTCCCGTCCGTGGTGAAGTAGATGAACCCCGGCCCCGGCACCTTCCCGCCGTCGAGCGTCACCTTCCCGGACACCGGGATACACTTCGGCTCGCCCGTTCCGCAACCCGCGGCCAGGGCGATCAGGACGAGCACGGCGAGTCCGCGGGCGCGGGTGGACATCGGGAGTACCATTGGTGGGAACGAAGATAGGGACGATGAACCGCGAGCGTCAGTTCGGGGATACGACTTCTCCGCCAGCACGAGTGCCGAGGCCGTTGTAAACCGTGTAGTCGATCGAGGCCCGCATGAACAGGACGCTCCCGTCGCCCATCAAGAAGTTCGCCCCGCCCGCGTGGGCGCTCTTGTACCCGCAGGTCCGGAACCAGTTCGCATCGACAGCCGACTCCATCGTGTTCAGCGGGATCGAGGTTCCCGAGAGCGGGAAGTTCTGGCTGTACACGCCCAGGAACGTGCAGTGCGCCGGCAACGTTTCCCCGACCATGATCGTGTTGGAAAGCCCGTCGGTCACGCCGGCGAACGTGATGGCTGCCACATCGGTCCGGCCGAACATCCCGACGGACGAACCCGCTGGGAAGCCGTTCCCGGCGTTCGTCCCAAAGTTGTTCCCCTGGCAGCAGGGGTTGTTCGCCGCCGGGGTGCCGTTCGGGCAGAACGGGCACTGGTCCATATGCGTCGGCCCCATGCTCGCCGGGTACCACAGGCCGTGAGCGGGTGACGCGTTGTGCGCCGCAAACCGGGTCATAATCGGGTTTCGAGAGGCCGGGTCGCTCGGGCAGACGAACATCGGGAGTACCTGCTGGACGGTCGTCGCGTTGACCGGGTTCCGAAGGCCCTCCGAGATGGTCAGGTTCAGCGCGTTGTAGGTGTTCTGTTGTTCGGAGTAGGGCATGATCGCGACCGCCCAGTTCGGCCCGGTTGGGGTGCAGCAGACGCCGGTGCCAAACGGGAGCCGCTGGTTAGCCAGTTCAAAGTTGTGGATCGCCAGCCCGATTTGCTTGAGGTTGTTCTGGCACTTCATGCGCGCGGCCGCTTCGCGCACCTTCTGCACCGCCGGCAACAACAGCCCAATCAAGATGGCGATAATTGCAATCACCACCAGCAACTCGATCAGCGTGAAACCAAGCCTGGGACGAAGAGGGTGTGACATTGAGCGGTCCTCGGAGAGTGGGCCGGGCGCCGCCGGCCAGTAGACGAGTATGTCCGCTCGCGCGCCGTGCCGCAAGCGACAACATTCTTCCTCACGCGCTCGCATCAGTCACTCACGAGGGCGGAGGTGGCCGGGTTACTTCGCCGGGTAGCGGTGGCCGGCGACATCCATCGGGCACGCGTACACCGACGTGCGGGCCGTCACGTACAGCGTCTTCATGTCCTTGCCGCCGAAGGTCGCGTTCGACGGCTGCTCCGGGAACACGATCGTCCCGAGATACTTACCGTCCTTGTCGAACACCTGGAGGCCGGTCCCGGCCGCGACGTACACGTTCCCCTTCGAGTCCACGGTGCCGCCGTCGCCGCCCGCGTTGCCGCCCTCCTTCGCCTGCTTCAGTTCGCAGAACGTCTTGCCTTTGCCGATCTTCCCCGGCCCCTCGACCGGGTAGCTCAGCATCTGCTTCTGGCCCGTGGGGAACACGTACAGCGTCTTCTCGTCGGGCGACAGCCGCACGCCGTTGGGGTTCGGCAGGTCGTCGATGATGCGCGTGACCGTCCTCTTCGCATCGACGTAGTACACGCACGTCTTGCCCTGCGGCAGCGGCGTCGGCGCGCGGAACGCGGGGTCGGTGAAGTACACGCCGCCGGCGGCGTCGAGCACCAGGTCGTTGGGCGCGTTGTACCGCTTGCCGTCGAACTTGTCGGTGATGACGCGGCGCTCCTTGCCGTCGGCCGAGATCGCGGCGATCGCGCCGCTCATCTCGCACGCGACTACCTCGCCCTTCGCGTTAATCATCAGCCCGTTGGACACGTTCGACTTCTCCCGAAACACGCCGAGTTTGCCGTCCGCGTCGATCTTGTGGAGTTTCTCGTTGGGGATGTCGGAGAAGTACACGCTGCCGGCGGCGGCGCCGATCGGCCCTTCGGTGAACTTGAAGCCGGTGTGCGCCTTCTTGATCTCGCCGGCCGGACCGACGCCGGGGATCGCCTTGTCGTCGGCCGCGGACAGGCCGAGCAGCCCGACCACAAACAGGACGCCGGCGATCGCACACCGGGTTACGCCACGTACCATGATGCACCTTCGTGAAAGAGGAAACGGGACGGCACAACCGAACGCCATCTTATCCGGGGCGCACCTGCTTCGCCCTTCGACTGCTTTCGTTTCTCGGGTCGCCGCTTCCCGCCCGGCGACGAACGCCCGTTCGCCGGTGCGCACCGCGTGCGCCGACAGGAAATCGCGGGTCGCGCCGGCCGACGGCTTGCGGAGAAAGGTCATAGCGTTCCCGCGCGGCGCGGCGTCTGCTGAAACGAGAAACGGTCTTCGCCCTTCTCCCGGTACGCGGCGGTCGTTCCCGTGCGGGCTCTCAGCGTCGCGGCGATTCTACTCCCGTGCCCGGCCGGATGCACGCCGGCGCCCACTCACGACAGGGGCACGTCTACCAACTCCCACACCTGACCATGCAGCGCGGGTCGGTCGATGTCGTCGTGCAGACCTCCGGCCCGGCCCGCTACACCCCCACCAACTGGCAGCGCCGTGTCGCGG
>CANLGS010000542.1 GCA_947490035.1 Gemmataceae bacterium | reverse complement strand
CGCACCCCACCCGTTCGGGTCCGGGGTCCGGCCGGCGTCGTACCGCAATTGCCACGGCAGCGCGCTGGGGAACACCCGCCCGAGCAGTTTGAACCGGTGTTCGTGGACCGGCGAAAGGGCCGCCTCGCGACGCCGCTGGTGCAACTGCTCGCTCGGCATCGCGTAGCGGTCGATCACCTCGATCTCGTCTCGCGTCAGCAGATCGCCTTTGAGCATGCGCGCTTCGTAGGGTCCGCCGGGGAGGTCCGCGAGCAGTGGCGGCAGCACTTCGAGGAGGAGCAAGTCCGGCCGGTGGCTGTCGGCGAGTAGACGCCGCAGGTAGATCAGGTGCGTGATCGGCCCGGCGCCCGGGACGCCGAAGTTGAACACGACCGCGGGCGTGCCGGCGTCGGCCGCGGCCTGCTGTGTGCGGCCCGCGGCGAACCCGTAGCCGGTGCGCGACGTGCCGAGAAGAATGACCCGCGGCGTGCCGTCCGGTGCGGCGCGTTCGAGGCGCCGCAACCGCCGCTCCTTGTCGCCGTACACCGGGTCGGCAACGAGGTGCGTGACTGACGACGCGCCGGAGAACGCCGTCTGAATCGCGGCGAAGACCAGCGCTCCCGCCGTGACCGCGACGAACGCCTGGTGGCGCCGCGACCGCACGGCGGGCCGAGGCGCCACCAACCGCACCCGGCGCGTCAGCCAACCAAGCCTTCGCGCGGCCACCACGTCCGTCACGTCGTGCCCTCCGCGTCAGAACTGGAAGTAAATGAACGTGGTGCCGTTATCCGGGGCCAGCACGAGCGCGGCGCACAGGCACACCGCGTACCCCACGCCGAGCACCGGGGCCGGTAGCCGCGGGTAGATCTTCGCCCACGCGCCCGACCGCACGAGCCACTGGCACGCGAAGAGGAAGATCACCGTGTACCACAGGCTCCGGTTGTTCAGCGGCAGCACGCGCCCCGGTTGGATGGAGAACAGCTTCTCGAAGATCGCCAGCGCTTTACTCAGTTCCGGTTGGAACAGCACCCAGCACATGCTCACGCAGAAGAAGGTGAAGACGATCCGCAGGCCCGTGCCGAACGCGGTTTCGAGGAACGCCGTGAGTCGCGGTTTGTCCGCGCAGTAGTCCTTGAACTGCTTGTGGGCGACTAACATCAGCCCGTGCGCGAGACCCCACAGGATGTAGCCCCACGCGGCCCCGTGCCACAGCCCGCCGATGGTCATCGTGATGAGCAGGTTCCGGTAGTTCAGCCATCTGGAGCCGCGGCTCCCGCCCAGCGGGATGAAGATGTAATCGCGCAGCCAGTTGGACAAGCTGATGTGCCACCGCCGCCAGAAGTCGGACACGTTGGTCGCGAGGTACGGCATGTTGAAGTTGTTGATGAGCTTGTAGCCGAGTAGGTGCGCGGCGCCGACGGCCATGTCCGAGTAACCTGAGAAGTCGCAGTAGATGCGGATGGCGTAGGCCAGCACCGCGAACCACATCGCGACCGTGTTGTACGCCTCCGGGTTCGCGAACACCGGGTCGCAGAACAGCGCCATGCGGTCGGCGATTGCCATCTTCTTGAACGCGCCGACGAGGAACAGTTGCACCCCGACCTGCACGCGCAGCCAGTTCCACCGCTTGTTGCGGCGGGTCTGCCGGAGGAAGTCGCCGGCCCGCACGATCGGTCCGGCGACCAGGTGCGGGAAGAACAGGATGAACAGCAGGAACCGCGGCAGGCTCTTCTCGGCCGGGATCTTCCGCCGGTACACATCGACCGCGTAGCTGATCGCCTCGAACGTGTAGAACGAGATGCCGAACGGGATGAAGATCGCCAGCGGATTTAACTTCTCGTACCCAGGCTCCATGCCGAGCTTGCGCATCCCGTCGAACAGCTCGTTGAGGAAGAACCCGCGGTACTTGAAGTAGCACAGAATGCCGAGGTTCATTCCGATGCTGGTGAAGAGAATCAGCTTGCGGAACCGTGGACGCTCGGAATGCCCCATGACGCGGGCGAACAGGTAGTCGGCGACGGTGGTGCCCGCCACCAGGAACGCGAGTTCGTAGCTCCACGCGGCGTAGAAGTGGAAGCTCGCGATGACCAGAATCCAGATGCGCGTCATCTGGAAGCGCCGCGGGATGCTCCAGTACACGAACAGCACGATGGCGAAGAACGCGAGGAACGCCTGCGTGTGGAAGAACGGAGCCGGCAGCAGGTCGTGCAGCTTCTGGAAGTAGTACGGGGCCGAGTCGTGGGCCGCCTTCGCGGTCGCCTCGGCGACGCCTTGCGCCTGTTTCGCGGCGTCGGCGAACAACAGGAGTGACATTACCAACCGTCCTTGGTTGTGGCCGGCGGGGCGCGCTCACCCGCCGCGGGCGGGGACTATAGCGGGGTTGTGAGAAACGGGTCAATGCCGGGTTGTGTCTGGCTTTTGGCGAGCGGGGGGCGTAAGCCCTCTGATTGCTATGAATGTGAGTGGGCGCGTGTCGCATCAGGGGGCTTACGCCCCCCGCTCGCCAAAATGCGAGGGTTCTTCGATGTCCGAGCAGTGGGATTACAAGAAGGCCGGTCTGAACCTCGACACCTACGAGCAGACCATCGCGGGCATTCAGTCGCATGTCGCGCGCACGATGCGTCCGGGCGTGTTCCCGCCGCCGTTCCCGCCGCGCAAGGGCGGCAAGGGCGTCGGCGGGTTCGCCAGCCTCTTCGACCTGTCGGCAGCGGGCCGCTACGCGAACCCGGTGCTGGTCACCTGCACCGACGGCGTCGGTAGCAAGTTGAAGGTCGCGCAGGCGGTCGGGAAGTTCGACACCGTGGGCATCGACCTCGTCGCGATGTCGGTGAACGACCTCATCTGCACCGGCGGCGAACCGCTCGTGTTCCTCGACTACCTCGCGATGCCGAAGGACGACCCGGCCCTCACCGCGGAACTCGTAAAGGGCATCGCGGACGGCTGTCTCGAATCGGGCTGTTCGCTGGTCGGCGGCGAGACCGCGATCCTGCCGGACTTCTACCAGCCGGGTGACTTCGACCTCGCAGGCTTCGCCGCGGGCGTCGTGGAACGCGACAAGGTCATCGACGGCCGCGCCATCCAGACCGGCGACGTTGTGATCGGCCTCGCATCCAGCGGCGTTCACTCCAACGGCTACAGTCTCGTTCGCAAGGTCGTCTTCGAGGCGGCCGGGTTGAAGGTGACGGACCGCGTGCCCGAACTGGGGCGCACCGTTGGCGAAGAACTGCTCACCCCGACGCGATTGTACGTGAAGCCGGTGCGCCGCGTGATCGAGGTCCACGAGGGCGGCGTTCACGGCCTGGCGAACATCACCGGCGGCGGGTTGCCGGACAACGTCGGGCGCATCCTTCCGCCGGGCAAGCGGGTTCACATCAGCCGCAGTGCGTGGGTACTGCCGCCGGTGTTCGCGTGGCTCCAGCGGTGCGGCAACGTCGCGGACGCGGAGATGTTCCGCGTGTTCAACATGGGCGTCGGGTTCGCGGTGATCGCGCACCCGGACGCGGCCGACGGCATCGTGAAGCAACTCGGCGAAGAGGGCATCCCGGCGTGGCCGATCGGCGAAGTCCGCGACGGCGAGGTGGGTGTGGAGGTGATGTAACGGGTTTCGTACCAAGCCGTTAGAGGTATGGATCGTCCCAACCGATGCGTGGGTGGTCTCCGGCGATCCTTGCCTACCGATCCGCAGGTAGCGAACCCTGTCCCGTGTTGCTATTCGTCATAACCTGTTCGCCATGAGGAGTAGAGGGACAGCCGCCGAGTTGGAAGCCGGTCGTCGTCTCGCCGTCTTGCGGGTGAGTGAGGGTTGGACCCGTGCGGAGGTCGCCGCCTTCCTGGGCATCCACCCGGAGACCGCATAGGCATCAAGTTAAGGAGACGCTGGCCTATGAAAAACGGGAAGTCCTTCCCACAATCGCTGTTAGGTAAAGACAGTGATCGTGAAGAAGGAACTTCCCATGCCGATTGTAGCCAGGATTGGCGCAGCTTTGCAGTTGGTATTCGG
>CANLGS010000541.1 GCA_947490035.1 Gemmataceae bacterium | reverse complement strand
GGCCGGGTCGTTCGCGAAGCGCTCCTCTATCAGTTCCTTCGCGGCCTGCGTGTACTTGCGCTCAAGAGCCTGACGCTCGCCGTTCTGTGCTTCAAGGTATTGCGCCAGTTGCACCGCCTTCGCGACCGAAGTCGTGGTGAGCAACTCCACCGCGAAGCTCGCGTAACCCAGACGACCGGCCGCGTTCAACCGCGGCGCGAGTTTGAACCCGACATCCTCCGAGGTCAGCACCTGATCGGGCTTCACGCCGCTCGCGTCGAGCAGCGCCTTCAGCCCAACGGACGGCTTCGCGCGGATGCGCTCCAACCCGTGGCGAACGAAGATGCGGTTCTCGTCGCGCAGCGGCACCACGTCCGCGACCAGTCCGAGCGCCGCAAGGCCGACGGCGTCGAGCAGCACCTCGCGCACATCGGTCGGCACCTTCTCGGAACCGCAGGCGCGCTGGGCCACCGCCCACGCGAGCTTGAACGCGACCCCGGCGCCGGACAGGTCGCCGAACGGGTACGGCTCCGGCGCCGGCAGTCGCGGGTGAACGAGTACCTCCGCGAGCGGAAGCATGGGGCCGTCCAACCCCATCTTCATCTCGTGGTGGTCGGTGATGATGAGTTCCAGCCCGATGTCGCGTGCGACCTGCGCTTCCGCGAGGCTTGCAATGCCGCAGTCCACGCTCACGACGAGCGACACGTCGCTGCGCTTGAGTTCGCGCAAGCGTTCGGAGTTCAGCCCGTAGCCCTCGGACAACCGCGACGGGATGTGGAAATGCACGTCCGCGCCGAGTTTGCCGAGAACGCGGAGGAGGATGGCTGTGCCGGTCACGCCGTCCACGTCGTAGTCGCCATAGATGTAGATGCGGCGCTTGTCTTTGATCGCCTGAACGATGCGCTCGGCGGCCTCGCGCACGCCGGGCAGCGCGAGCGGCGGGTGCAACCCCGCGAGCGGCGAATCGAGGAACCGGCGGGCGGCGCCCGCGTCCTTCACGTCGCGGTTGAGCAGCAGTTGGGCGACGACGGAGGACACGCGTGCGGTCCCGGCAAGCCGGTTGGTCGCCGAGGGGTCGGACGGCAAGAGGTGCCACTGCTTTTCGGCGCGCGCCACGGTTCGGCCCTCACTTCGCGGTTACGACTAGGCTGATCGGAAGTTGCTCTTGCGGTCGTTCGGCGTTCAACCCAGATTTGGTACAGATGCTGAAAACAAGGGCGTTTTGCATCGGTGTATCAAATCCGGGATGAACGATTTTCGATGGCAACCCCAACTTCCGATCAGCCTGGGTTACGACCATGTATTTAGAACGGATGTCCACTGCCGGAACAAGCCCAACCCTGCGCCGCGGGTGTGCCGCGCGCCCGCGCGGTCGGCCGGCGCGTCAGATTCGTTCCGTCCGCGCCCGCCGGCGCGCGCGGCGCCACCGCTCGCGCGGTCCGGCGATTGTCGCACATTCCTCGCCCCGGCTTCACGAACCGGTCGCGGCCGGGTCGATGCGAGAGACGTGAGTTCGATACCTCACGCCAACTACTCGTTCGGAGGATAGCCCCGTGACAGCCGCGTTCCTGCTCATGTCCTCGGCCGCGCTGGCCGGAGCCGACGTTTCCCCGCCGCCCGCCGCGCACCCCGCCCCGGTCGTCGTCAGCACCGGCGCCGGGTGCAGCAACTGCTCCGCTCCGTCGTGCGGGTGCAGCACCCACAAGGTGGGGCTGTTCGACAAGCTGAAGTCGAAGTTCGGCAAAAGGACGAGCGACTGCGGGTGCGCCCCGGTGCCGTCGTGTGCCCCGGTGTACGTGCCGCCGCCGGCCGCGTGCAACACCTGCGCGACCAGCACCTCGGCTCGGCCGAACCTGCTGGACAAGCTGAAGTCGCGGTGCGGGCACACGAAGGCGAGTTCCTGCGGCCCGACGTGCGGCTCTGCCCGCTTGGGCGGCGGGTGCGCCACCCCCGGTACCCCTTACGTCCCGCCGGTGACGGGCACCACGCCGCCGCCAAAGGAGATGCCGAAGGATCCGAAGGAAGTGGGGAAGGATCCGAAGAACAAGCCGATTCCCCCGAAGGGCGGCGTCAACATCACCCCGCTGCCGCTTCCGCCGGTGAACGGGGCCGGCGGTCTGACCGCTCCCGGTAGCCCGTACTGAACACGCTGACACTCCCGACACACGCCGCCCGCCGGCCGGTTCACCCGAACCGGCCGGCGGGCGCGTTTTTTCACCTTGTTTACGAAGTCCCCTCTTCCACCCGCGCGCACCGGCATTAGTATTCCTGGACAGGGAACACGCCAACGGGGTTAGCACGGATGAACGCCGCATCTCCGGGGGTCGGGGTCGAACTCGCCAACAAGATCGCCCGGCTCGTCGAGGAGCGGGGCTGGAATCAAGAAGACTTCGCACGTGCCACGCAACTCAACCGACACACGGTGCGCCAGATCCTTCACGCCGGCCCGAAGCGGCAGCTCCGCAACGCGACCATCGGCCAGTGCGCGGAAGCGCTCGGGTTGACCGTGAGCGAACTGCGCACGCTCCCGCTCGACCGCCTCCTGCCGCGGATGCACGGCAAGCCCGCGACCGACGACGAGTCGCGCAGACTCCTCGAGGAGCGCGCCCAACTGCCAGAACTGATCGCGTGGCTGGAGCGCAACGGCGACCGGGCCGCCGAACTGCGCCCGGACGAGGTGCAGGAACTGCTGGACATGCAAGGCGCCGGCGGCCCGCTGGCGAAGCTCGGCGTGGACACCTGCGTGGACATGCTCGAACGCCGGCGGCACCTCGTCTGCCGCGTGAAGGAGATCGCCGGGACGGAGTACTTCGACTTCCTGGAGCAGTTCGTGAAGCTCATCCACGAGAAGGTGAAGCCCGCCGCCCGCCGGGGGTGACCCGGTGTTGCGTTTTGACGAGCCGGAAGCGTCAGCGACGGACACTGATTGTCCCCCGCGCCGCGCGTCACCTGTGGAGGCAGTCTCGCTGCGCCGGCCGTTGTCCGTCGCTGACTGACGCTTCCGGCTCGTCAAGAACGCGTCACCCGGCGTTCGTGCCAGCGGTCTTCAGGTCTTCCATCGCACGCGCCACCGCGAGCGGTAGCACCTTCCGCAGCCGCCGGCCGCGGCGCACGTCGGCCCAGTTCTTCAGCAGGTACTCTGCCTGCCGGCTCCCGGTCCGCGCGAAGTACTGGTGCAGCAGCGGGTGCATCCACTCGTAATCGACGTGCGAGCAGTCGATCACGGTCACGCTCTTGCCGTGCAGCTTCGCGGGCGCTTCGGTCTTGGGGTCGAACACGAACAGTTCGCCGCCGGTCATCCCGGAGCCGATCTCGTTCTCGACCGGCCCCAGGATCAGCACGCGGCCGCGGGTCATGTACTCGCACGCGTATTTGCCCGCGGCCTCCGCCACGATGGTCGCGCCCGAGTTGCGGATGCCGAGCCGGTGCCCGGCACGCCCGCCGATGAAGATGGTGCCGCCGGTCGCGCCGTAGCCGACGTTGTTCCCGGTCACGCTCTGGATTTCGCCGCCGTAGTTGCTGATGGTGTAGTCGAGCGTGACGACCACGGTGCCGCCCGAGATGCCCTTCGCGACGCCGTCCTGCGCGAACCCGCGAAGCTCGAGGTCGAGGCCGTTGATGCACCACGCGCCGAAGCTCTGGCCGGCTTCGCCGTCGAGCCGGACCTTGATCTTGCGATGGTTCGGCATCCCCTCGCGGCCGTACAACTTCGCGATCTGCCCCGCGACCGTCGCGCCGACGGCGCGGTCCGAGTTCTTCACGCGGAACACGAGGTCCGCGTTCTGCGCGGTGTCGATCGCGTCGAACGACGCCGCGAGGATGCGATCGTTCAGCGAACCCGTAATGTCGCACAACCCGCGGCCCGGCGGTGTCTGCGGGTGGTTCTCCGCGAGTCGCGACATCGCCATGTCGGGGTGGATGAACCGCGACAGGTCGAGCAGCGCGGGCCGCGGGTGCTTCTCCTTGAGGTCGGTCCGCTGCACGAGCAGTTCCGAGCGCCCGGTGATCTCGGAGAGGTTGTT
>CANLGS010000540.1 GCA_947490035.1 Gemmataceae bacterium | reverse complement strand
GTGCGTCCGGCGGTGCTGATGCGGAAGGCGAGTTACGGGAGCCAGAGCGAGGCGGGCGTGTGGACCCGCGGGGTGTTGATGAGCGTCTGCCGGACACTGAAGAAACGCGACCTGGACCCGTTGCAAACGATCCTCGACGCCCTGCGGGACTACGCCGCTAGCGGCACGTTACCACCGCTCCCGGAGAAACCCAGTTCAGAAGGCTGAAGAGTTACGAATTTGTTTGGTGACGTGATCTCCATCCGAGACAACCGCCCAGACGAACGCAAGAAGATATCACGCGGGGTAGGTCGTTGAGTTCCGTTAAAGCGCTCGCGGCGAAACGACACGACCCGATCCGAGGACCGGGGTCGGGTCGCCCGACGAATCGCCCAATCGCCCCTCCGGGGCCGGCGCTACACCGGCTCCACGCGCGCCCCTACCCCTTCCCCTGTCGCCAGCGGTTCAGGCTCACGTTTGCGATCAGCAGCGCGCCGATCAGGATGTACTGCATCTCCACCGGCACGTTGAACAGGCTCACGCCGTTCTTGATGAGGATCAGGATCAGCACACCGAGCATCGCGCCGACGACGGTGCCCTTCCCGCCGGACAAACTCGCCCCGCCGATCACCACGGCGGTAATCACGTCCAACTCCAGTTGCTCGCCTAGCGTCGGGTTGCCGCTGTTGCTGTGCGCGAACAGGATCACACCCGCCCAGCCGGTGAGCAGCCCCGCGAGCGTGTAGACGAGCATCTTCGTGCGCGTCACGTTCACGCCGCACAGCCGGGCGGTCGCCTCGTTCGACCCGACCGCATACAGGTGCCGCCCGAACACCGTGAGGCGCAACAGCACGGCAGTAACGACGGCGAGCAGCACCAGCGTCCACAGGCCGGGATTGGTGAGCGAGACGCGGCCGACGGTGTTCACCCATTCGGGGCTGCCGCCGAGCGGGAACGCGAGCGTGGTCCGCTCCGCCAGCCACACCGCGACGCCGCGCGCGATACCGAACATGCCGAGCGTCGCGACGAACGGCGGAAGTTTCAGCTTCGTGACGAGCAGGCCGTTCGCGACACCGCACACGCCGCCGATGCTCACACCCGCCGCGCACGCGACGAGACTATTCACCGGCGACGGCCCGGACGCGGTGTACATCGCGGTGTAGACGCGCATCGTCACAACCGTGACGAGCGCGACCGTCGCGCCGACGGACAGGTCGATGCCGCCGCTGATGAGGACGAGCAGCATCCCGAGCGCGACGATCGCGGGGACGGTGCCTTCGTGGAGCATCACACGCAAGTTGCCGAGGCTGAGGAACGTGCCGAGGTCGCCCTTGATGGCGATGAGCGCGGTGAACAGCAGCAACACCGCGACGAACCCGACCCACGGCCCGGCCGGGAGCTTGAACGCGGGCGCGGGAGGCGACGGAGGGGTTGACATTGCAGACTTTCATGTAGGACAGGCCGCTGGCCTGTCTCCGCTGTGACTTGTAGCTGCGATGACAGGCCAGCGGCCTGTCCTACAAACTCCCAGTCGCCACCGCGATCACCTGTTCCGGGGTCCATTCGCCGACCGGGCGCACGGCCGACAGCTTGCCCTTACACATCACCGCGAGCGTGTCGCACACGCCGAACAACTCCGGCAGGTAGCTGCTCACGACGAGTACCGCCTTGCCCGACGCGGCGGCTTCGCCGATCTGCCGGTAGATGTCGGCCTTGCTGCCCACGTCCACGCCCTTCGTCGGTTCGTCGAGCAACAGCACGTCGGCGCGCTGGTGGAAGAGGCGCGCGATCGCGACCTTCTGCTGGTTACCGCCGCTGAGTTCGCTCACGGCCTGGTCCGCGTCGCGGAACTTCACGCCGAACCGCGTGAGGACTTCGCCGACAGCCGAACGCAGACGCGAACGCGACAGGAACCCGAACGTCGCGCCGTCACCCAATCGACTGAGCGTGACGTTGTCGCGGATCGAGAGTTCGAGCGCCAGCCCTTCCGCCTTGCGGTCTTCGCTCACCATCCCGACGCCCTGCGCGATGCGCTCCGTGGGGGTGGCGCACTCGCCGCTGTACGCGCCTACTTTGACGCGCCCGGTGCGAACGGGATCGAGACCGTACACCGCGCGAAGCAACTCCGTGCGCCCGGACCCGACGATGCCCGCGACGCCGAGAATCTCGCCACGGCGAAGCGCGAGGCTCACGCCGTTCGGCTGTTCCTCCCCGCACACGTCGGTGAGTTCAAGCACCGGGGCGCCGATCGCGTGCGGCGTTCGCGGGTATTGCTCCGTGACCGTGCGCCCGACCATCATCTCGACGATGCGCTCGCGGGTCGCGTCGCCCACCTTCCCACTTCCGACCGCGAGACCGTCGCGCAGCACCGTGAACCGGTCCGCGACGGTTTCGATCTCTTCGAGGAAGTGGCTGATGTAAACGACCGTCACGCCCTTCGCCTTGAGCGCCTTCACCAGCGCGAAGAGTCGCGTCGCGTCTTCTTGCGCGAGGGCACTGGTCGGTTCATCGAGGACGAGTAACTTCACGTCGGAGAGCAGCGCGCGGGCGATCTCGACCACCTGCCGCCCGGCGGGGTTGAGCGACGACACCGGCGCATCGGGTCGAATCTCCGGATGGCCGAGTTGCGCGAGCGCCGCCACGACGCGCGCGCGGTTGAAATCCGCCGCGAGGAAGCCGTAACCGCTGCGCTCCTGGCCGAGCGTGACGTTCGCCTCGACGGTGAGGTCCGGGCAGATCGCGAGTTCCTGGTAGATCATCGCGACGCCGCGTTCGCGTGCCGCCTGCGGTCCGGTCGGGCGGTACGCCGTGCCATCCAACTCCATCGCGCCGGCGTCCGGCGATTCTGCGCCGCTCAGGATTTTCATGAGCGTGGACTTGCCGGCGCCGTTCTCGCCGACAATCGCGTGGACCTCGCCCGGCATCAAATTGAGATCGACGCCGCGGAGCGCCGCGGTCGGGCCGTAGCTCTTGCGGATGCCGGTCATGCGAAGGCGCGGGGTCATGTGGAGAACCCCTGTCTTGAGAAGGGTGTAGCCACACACACGACTTGGTTTGAGCCGCTTGCGGCTTCGCGAGTTGCCTCTTGCGCGACTTGCGAAGCCGCGAGCGGCTTTTCGCCCCCAGGGAGAGGTTCTTTCATCGCTTCCCCCTCAGCTCTTCGGTCGTCCGGCGTGCCTGCGCCGCAGGGTCGTAAAGCCCCAGCGTGAAGGGCGAGTTCAGGTTCGCCTTCGTGACGAGGAACTCGCCCGTACTCTCGCTCATCGCGGTGCGGCCCGTGTTCACGTCTCGCCCGCGAAGGTGCTGCACGCAGTACCACGTCGAGAGGTAGCCCATGCGGTACGGGTCTTGGAGGATGCTGCCGATGATGTCCTCTTCCTGAATGGATTGCAGCAGCGGCTTGCTCGCGTCGAAGCCCATCAGCATCACCTTCTGGTTCAGCCCCTGCGACCGCAGGACATCGGCCGTGCCGGACGCGCTGGACTCGTTCGGCGCGAAGATGCCGTCCACGTCCTTGCCGTACTGGAAGATCATTGGTCCGGCTTCGCGCATGGCCGAGTCGCGCGTCGCCCCGGCGTACTTGTCCGTCGAGAGCCACACCGCGTCCGGGGCGAGCTTCTTCACGGTGTCCTCGAACCCCTTCTCGCGTTCCTCCGTCGCCTGCGAGCCGACCGCGTAGCGGAACAGGATCAGCTTCGGCTTGTCCTTGCCCTTCGCCTTCAGTTCGCCGATCAGGTGCTTTGCCGCGAGACAGCCGCCGTTGTAGTTGTCCGTCGCGACGTACTTCACGAAGTGGTCCGGGTCGTCGATGCCGGAGTCGATGATGACCACGGGAACGCCCGCGTCGGCGGCACGCTTCACGCACGCGGTCATGGTGCGACTGTGCTGCGGCGCCAGCACGATCCCGCTGGCGCTGGTCGCGACGCGCCGGTCCACGATGCGGATTTGCTCCATCGCGTCGCGCTCGCGCAGCGGGCCGTCGAAGATGATGCGGACGGTGGTGCCGTCCTCGGCTTCGAGGTCCG
>CANLGS010000539.1 GCA_947490035.1 Gemmataceae bacterium | reverse complement strand
CCGGTTCCGCGTGCGTTAGCTTTGGGTCGCTCAACTTCGCGCGCTCGCGGGGCGGGGCGAGTAGGCCCATGTTCGTGCGCGACAGCCCGGCCGCGACCCGCACACTCGTCCCGGTCCACGGCGCGAGCGCCGCGACCACTTCCCCGGCCGTCTGGTAGCGGTCGTCGGCCTTCTTCGCCAGCATCCGGGCGACCACCCGCGTCAGTGCCGCCGGCAGCGACGGGTTCAGCGCCGCGAGCGCCGGCGCCGGCTTCAACTGGTGCTGTATCAGCTTCTGGGTCGTATTCCCCTCGAACGGCGTTTTGCCCGCGAGCAGCGTGAACAGAGTCGCGCCGAGGCTGTAGATGTCCGCGCGGCCGTCGATGTTCGGGGCGTTCATTGCTTGTTCGGGCGAGATGAAGTCCGCGGTGCCGACCACGGCGCCCTCGTCGAGCATCTCGGTCAACTTGTCCTGGTCGCTGCCGGACCGGGCGAGGCCCATGTCGAGCACCTTCACCACGCCGGACCGGTCGAGGATCAGGTTCCCCGGCTTGATGTCGCGGTGGATGAACCCGCGCTCGTGGGCGTGCTGAAGCCCGGCCGCGGACTGCGCGATGTACTCGGCCGCCGTCGGCGGCGACACCGGCCCGTCGCGGTCGAGGATCTGCTGGAGGGTCTCGCCCTCCACATACTCCATGACGAGGTAGGGCGTGTCGTTGTGCCGGGCCACGTCGAAGATGCGGACGATGTTCGGGTGGTCGAGGGCGGCGGCGGCGCGGGCTTCGCGCAGGAATCGCTCGGCGGCGAGCTGCTGCCCTTCGCCGCGGACCGGCGCGAGTACCTTGATCGCGACCTTGCGGTGCAGGTCGAGGTGTTCGCCCAGGTAGACGGCGCCCATGCCGCCGCGCCCGAGCAAGTCCTGGACCGCGTAAGGGCCGACGCGGAACCCCTTGTGCCGCCCGGCCAGCAGTTGCGCGCCCTGGAACTTCGTGATGAAGCCCTTCTGAACCAGAACGGTCGCGGCCTTCCGCGGGTCGTCCGGGAGCGCGCCCGCTTCGGGCAGCGCCTTGAGCCGGATGTCCGGCAGGGCGTTGCTCTTCTTGAGCAGGTCGAGAAGTTCGGCGGTCGATTCTGGCGCTACGGCTGCCATGACCGGTTGGTGTCCGCGAGAGAGGGCGATGTGTTGCGAGCGCGCGAGACGCGACAGTTAAGTATACATCAGGAAACCGTCAGAAAGCGAGTGTTCTCCGGAGGAGTTGCGCACGCCCGGCGCGGCGTTCGCGACCGCCACGAAAACCGGGTAAATCGTTTGTCCCGGTCCGCACCTCGGTTTAGCATGATGGGAAGTTCTCCCCGCCAATCCTTACCTTTTGCGCGCATCCCGCAAATGTCGAAACCCATCTGCCTTCTCGCTTCGGCCGTCGCCTGCGCGCTGCTCCTCGCCGCGGGCGCGGACGACAAGAAGCCGGACCCGCCGAAGTTGCCACCCGCGAGCGCGGAGAAGATCGACTTCGACGCGGACATCAAGCCGCTCCTGACGGCGCACTGCGTCAAATGTCACGGTCCGTTCAAGCAGAAGGGCGGGTTGCGGCTGGACAACGCCGCGACCGCGAAGGAAGGCGGCAACACCGGAGCGGCAATCGTGCCGGGCAAGTCCGCCGACAGCGCGCTGGTTCGCGCGCTCGCCGGTCACGAGCCGTTCCAGCAGATGCCGCCGGGCGCGAACAAGCGGCTCACCGACGCGGAGATCGGCAAGTTCCGCGCGTGGATCGACCAGGGCGCGAAGTGGGGCGGGGCGATCACCGTTCTGGGCGACGACGGGAAGTCGAACCACTGGTCGTTCCAACCCATCAAGCGTCCAACACCTCCCGTTAGCCGCGAGCCGAAGGCGAGCGCGCATCCCATCGACGTCTTCGTCCTCGCGCGACTGGAGAAGGAAGGACTGGCGTCATCTCCGGAAGCGGACCGGGCGACGCTCATCCGCCGCGTGGCGCTCGACCTCACGGGTTTGCCGCCGACGCCGGAAGAGGTGGACGCGTTCCTGAAGGACACCGGCGCGAACGCTTACGAGAAGGTGGTCGATCGTCTGCTCGCCAGCCCGCACTACGGGGAGCGGTGGGGGCGTCACTGGCTCGACTCGGCGCGCTACGCGGACAGCGACGGGTACGAGAAGGACACCGGCCGCCCGTTCGCGTGGCGGTACCGCGACTGGGTCATCAACGCGCTGAACGCGGACATGCCGTTCGACCAGTTCACGGTCGAGCAACTCGCGGGCGACTTGCTCCCGAACGCGACCGCGCAACAGAAGATCGCGACCGGCTTCCACCGCAACACGCTGACCAACAAGGAGGGCGGAGCGGATCAGGAGGAGTTCCGCGTCGCGGCGGTGGTGGATCGCGTCAGCACCACGGGGAAGGTGTGGCTCGGCCTGACGGTCGCGTGCGCGCAGTGCCACGACCACAAGTACGACCCCGTTTCGCAGCGCGAGTTCTACCAACTGCTCGCGTTCTTCAACTCCGATAAGGAACTGGACATCGCCGCGCCGCTGCCGGGCGAGGCGGAGCGGCGGAAGAAGGAGCAGGCCACTTTCGACGCGGACAAGCTGAAGTTGCAAGCGGCGATTGATGAGGCGAAGGAGAAGAAACTGCCCGACGCGGACGTGAAGAAGCGCGAGGCGGCGCTAACCGCACACCTGAAGAAAGCGCCGACGGGCGCGAAGGCGCCGACGCTCGCGGCCGGCCCGGCGCGGCCGACGCACGTGATGCTCCGCGGCGACTTCCTCCGCAAGGGCGTGGAGGTGAAGCCCGGCACGCTCGGCGTGCTGCCGCCGCTCAAGGCGGGCGCCCCGACGCGCCTCGACCTGGCGAAGTGGATCGTCGCGCCAGAGAACCCCCTCACGGCGCGCGTCACGGCGAACTGGGTGTGGGGGAAGTTCTTCGGCCGCGGGCTGGTGAACACGCCGGACGACTTCGGCACGCAGGGCGAGAAGCCGAGCCACCCGGAGTTGCTCGACTGGCTGGCGAGCGAACTGGCGAACCCCGACCGCAAGGTCGGGGGTGACGCGCCCGCTTGGTCCCTCAAGCGACTGCACAAACTCATCGTCACGTCAGCCACCTACAAGCAATCCTCCGCAGTGAAGCCAGAGGCGCTAAAGCGTGATCCTCTCAATGTGCTGCTCGCGCGGCAGTCACGCCTTCGTCTCGAAGCGGAACTGATGCGCGATAACGCGCTCGTCGCGAGCGGGTTGCTCAACGCCACTGTCGGCGGTCCGTCGATCCGCCCGCCGCAACCGCCGGGCATTTCGGAGTTGACCTACGCGAACAGCGCGAAGTGGGTCGAGACGACCGGCCCGGAGAAGTACAAGCGCGGGCTGTACATCTGGTTCCAGCGCACCAGCCCGTACCCGATGCTGACCGCGTTCGACTCGCCCGACTCGAACGTGTGCGTCGTCCGGCGCGACCGCTCGAACACGCCGCTCCAGGCGCTCACGCTGCTTAACGACGCGGTGTTCGTGGAAGCCGCGCAAGCGCTCGGCAAGCGCGTGCTGACGGAAGCGAAGGACGCGACCGACGCGGAGCGCATCACGCGCACCTTCCGGTTGTGCTTCGGCCGCGCGCCCGCCGCGGCGGAGGCGGAGCGGCTCGCGAAGTTGCTCGGGCAGTTCCGCAAACTGACGGCGGCCGACCCCGACGGCGCCGCGAAGTTGCTCGGTACACACAAACCCGCCGGCGTACCCGCCACCGAAGCCGCCGCGTGGGTCGCACTCGCCCGCACGCTGATGAACCTCGACGAGTTCGTGACCCGCGAGTGAGTGCGCCCTATGCTCGCATTACCGCCGGACACGATCACCGCGTTCCTCACTGCCGCCCCGGAGCGGTTTGCGGAGGGCACGCGACTGCTCGACGCCGGGTGCCGCGGCGGGGCCGTGTACCTGTTCGGGTACGTCGGCGAGATGGTCATCAAAGCGGTCGCGTTCCGCCACTACGGCTACGCGCCTTCTGACGAGATCGCGAAGCCGGATCGAGAGGCGATCACTTCGTTG